>CANKZL010000061.1 GCA_947488385.1 Acidimicrobiaceae bacterium
ATCATGGAAGGCACGGACGTTTGTTTTGCGCCAGTTCTGACAATGAGCGAGGCGGCGAAACATCCACATAATGTCGCGCGCAAAACTTTTATCGAGATTGCAGGCACAACTCAGCCTGCGCCAGCACCGAGATTTTCGCGGACGGTTGCAAGTTTGCCGACCGCACCGGTTGGGGCTGGGGCGAACACGCGCGAAGTTTTGCAAAGTTGGGGAATTCAAAATGTCGATGAGTTGATCACTCGTGGCGTGGTCAAAGAGTCTGGCGCCGGAAAGTAAATTTGATGTCGACTCTTGTCTGTTTTCACGCGCACCCAGATGACGAGTGTTTGGCAACTGGCGGCACGATTGCTCGTGCTAGTGCTGAGGGTCACCGTGTTGTGTTGGTGGTGGCGACCGACGGTGCATACGGAGAGGTGCCAAAAGATTTGCAGCCTGGTGAGACGCTCGCAGATCGACGGTTTAAAGAAGTAACTGCATCGGCAAAAGTTTTAGGCGTCGCCAGACTTGAGATGCTTGGCTACAAAGATTCGGGTATGACCGGCTGGTCGCAAAATTCTGACCCAGAGGCATTTATAAATGCAGACTTAGACACGGCGGCGCAAAAGCTTTCAAAGATATTGACCGAAGAAAAAGCCGATGCGATCACTATTTACGATTGGCATGGCAATTACGGTCACCCTGATCACATTGCGGTCTACAAAGTAGGGCATCGCGCCGCACAGATCGCCGACGTGAAAAATGTTTTTGAGATGACAACGAATCGTGATGCGTTTCGACGGATGCGAGAAATGGCGTTGAGCAATCCTGAAATCTTGAGTGAGACCGAAGGTATTGGCGATTTTGATCCGGATGGACCAGCCGATGATGGCAATCCGATGGGTGAACCAGAGAGCGTGATAACTCACCGAGTGGATGTGCGCAAATATTGCGATCAAAAAAAGTTGGCAATTGCCTGTCATCAAAGTCAAATTACCGATACATCATTTTTCTTGAATATGACGGATGAAATTTTTGAACTTGCGTTCGGAACCGAGTGGTTTATCAAACATGGCGAGACTGGGCCGGCGCGTGAGCGTTGGCTGTTTGAATAGTTTGCAGATTGCACTCGTTCGTCACGGCCGCGCATCGGCTGGCTGGGATACTGCCCTTGATCCAGAAATAGACGAACTCGGTAGAAGCCAGGCAAATGATGCGGCTATCAAGTTGGATCAAATTTTTGTAGGACAGCAAATCGAAATTATCTCAAGCCCGTTATTGCGATGTCAGCAAACTGCTGAAGCGTTTGCAAAGTTGCGAAAAGCGCCTGTGCGAGTTTGTGCTGAGGTTGCTGAGATTCCGTCACCAGTTGGCGTTGAGATGCGCGACCGAGTCGACTGGTTGCGTGTGGCAATGCAGGGCTCTTGGGCTGATTTGGGCCAAGAGTATGTTGCATTTCGCAACAGGTGTGTTGATTTTGTGCGCGGGCTAAGTGGCAACACGGTTGTGTTCTCGCACTTTATTGCGATCAATGCTGTGGTTGGTGCGCTTCTAGATGATGATCGTTTGGTAATTCGCAAACTAGATAATTGCAGTGTCACATTGCTTGAGCGTGATTCGGCTGGCAACTTGCGTATCGCGCAATCTGGTCACGAAGCCGACACGCTGATCCGTTAGATTAGGCAAATGGATATGACAGTTGGGGCGAGTTTGCTTGAGGTTCACACTTCGTGGTCGTGGATCATGATTGTGGGTAACGCGATGGCGGGTGTGTGGGCGTTGTTGGCGCACAAGAATCTCGCATTGCGCAGTCGGGCATTGTGGTGGTTCACGGGTGTCGCTCAGCTTTCTGTTTTCGTGCAGGTCGTGCTCGGAGTTGCAATCGTCAACCGCAACAAAATTGAATATCCGGCGTTTCACGCGTTCTACGGTTTCGTGGCGATTATCGCAATCGCGATTATCTATTCGTATCGCGCACAACTCAAAAGCAAAATGTATTTGCTTTACGGTTTTGGTGGCCTATTCATAATGGGTCTCGGCATTCGCGCAATGCTCGTCGGCCAAGCCGGCTGAAAAACTAAAAACTAGCTAGGCGAGTGCTGACTCGAGAGAGTCAAGTGAAGTCTTTAATTTTGTCGGCAGGCGATCGCCGAAGTTAGCAAAGTGCTCGCGAATTTGTGGCACTGCTTCGAGCCAACCTGCAGTGTCGAGAGTCAACAAAGCAGAGAGATCATCTTTGCTGACGGTCAAGCCCGTGACATCAAGCGAATTCGTGTCTGGCAAATAGCCAATCGCAGTTTTTTGTGCGGCACCTTTACCGGTAATGCGCTCAAAGACCCATTTCAGAACGCGACTGTTTTCGCCATAGCCCGGCCACAAGAATCTTCCGTCGTTGTCGCGTCTAAACCAGTTGACAAAAAATATTTGTGGCAGTTTCTCGGCAGAAGTTTTTTCGCCAATTGATAACCAGTGCGCAAAATAATCTGCCATGTTGTAGCCACAAAATGGCAGCATCGCCATTGGATCAAAACGCAATTTGCCAACTGCGCCACCAGCCGCAGCCGTGGTCTCTGAAGCCATGATTGACCCAAGAAACACTCCGTGATCCCAGTCAAATGCTTGCGTCACGAGCGGCACTGTTGTGCGTCGACGACCACCAAACAAAATCGCTGAGATTGGCACGCCACTTGGGTCTTGCCATTCAGGCGCGATCGATGGACACTGACTTGCCGGCGCGGTGAATCTCGCGTTCGGGTGAGCGGCTGGAGTTTCGGTTTCTGGAGTCCACGAAACGTTGCGCCAGTCGGTTGCACGAGCAGGTTTCGTTTCTGTCATGCCTTCCCACCACACATCGCCTTCGGATGTAAGTGCAGTGTTAGTAAAAATGCAGTTCGCGTTAAGCGTGTGCATTGCGTTTGCGTTTGTCTCGTAACCCGTGCCAGGTGCAACGCCGAAAAAGCCGGCCTCGGGGTTGATCGCATAGAGCTGGCCGTCTTTGCCGAACTTCATCCAACAAATGTCGTCGCCAATCGTTTCGGCCTTCCAGCCTTTAATTGTTGGCACGAGCATTGCCAAGTTGGTTTTGCCGCAGGCCGACGGAAATGCGGCTGCAATATATTTAAATTCGCCGCTTGGATTCGTAAGTTTCAAAATCAACATGTGTTCGGCAAGCCAGCCGTCGTCGCGCGCCATTACTGAAGCAATGCGCAGAGCGAAACATTTTTTGCCGAGTAGAGCGTTGCCGCCGTAGCCCGAGCCGTAACTCATGATCTCGCGTGTCTCAGGGAAGTGGACAATGTATTTGTTGTCGGGGTTGCACGGCCATGGTGAATCTTTTGCGCCGTTTAAGAGCGGCGCACCAACTGAGTGCAGACATTGAACCCAGTCGTTGTTGCCGAGCGCGTCGAGAGCGCCTTGACCCATGCGAGTCATAATCCGCATGCTGACAGCAACATAAGCACTGTCAGTTAATTGCACGCCGATGTGCGCAATCGGTGAACCGAGTGGACCCATCGAAAACGGAACTACATAAAGAGTGCGACCACGCATCGCACCCGTGTAAAGCGTGTTCATTTCGTTTCGCATCTCAGATGGTTCGCGCCAGTTGTTGTTTGGTCCCGCATCGATCTTGTTTTCTGAGCAAATAAATGTTCGATCTTCAACTCGTGCAACATCGCCCGGATCAGAGTGCGCCCAAAACGAGTTGGGTCTCTTGGCTTCGTCGAGTTTGGTGAACGTACCCGATTTGACGAGTTCGGCGCAGAGCGTGTCGTATTCGCTTTGTGATCCATCACACCAATAAACGGTGTCAGGCTGAAGAACTTTGGCCCACTGCGCAACCCAAGCGTTCAGCTTCGGGTTTGAACTCTTGGCTGCCATGTATGTAGCCCGCGCTATGCGCCGGGTGTTTCCATGTCTCGCTCTGAGCCAAATCTAATTTTTGTTGCGTGACCTGCTGCGTTGAGCGAAAACAAAACTCGCTGACCTTGACGCAACATCCGAAAGATAGAACCTTCGAGCGCATCAGATGCGATGTTGTATTCGCTTAAATCTGTATCGCGAATAACGATGCCGTCCCCAGATGATGGGTCGAATGCCTTGATCACGCCTTGCACACCTAGAAAGATAGTTGCCAAATCGGTGGAATTGCTAGTCGTCTCGTCGTGACGGCTCACCGTGTGGCGAGGCTGACTAGCCTTACCGTGTGGCAGTTTTAGAAGAATTTGGGGCGGATGCCTTGCGTCACACGGTGATCACCTTCCGCGACACGATGAAACTTCATGCCAGCGGCATCAACCGTTTGAATGTCTACCCAGTGCCAGATGGTGACACTGGCACGAACATGTCGCGCACACTTGACGCAGTTGTAACTGAACTTGAAAGTGCGCCTGCCGAACTCGAAACCACATGCGAAGCAATCAGTCATGGCTCGTTGATGGGTGCGCGCGGAAATAGCGGCGTGATCTTGAGTCAAATTTTGCGTGGGCTTTCGTCGACATTGAAAACTGCAAAGACCACAGGTGCGCCGCGCGTTGCTGAAGCACTCAAGGCGGCATCGGCCGCAGCATACGAAGCAGTGTTGAAACCAATTGAAGGAACAATCTTGACTGTTGTGCGTGAAACAGCTGAAGCAGCAACGCGTGCGGCAAACGACGGCGCAACTTTGGCAGCGATGTTGCGCGTGGCTCGTGCAGCTGGACAAAAAGCGCTCGACAACACACCTGAGTTGTTGCCCGTACTCAAAGATGCTGGCGTTGTAGATGCTGGTGGTGCAGGTTTTATGTTGTTGCTCGATTCTGCATTAAATGTTGTAGCTGGCGAACCGTTGCCCGAGCCAAATTATGACGACGGCCCTTCGGCAGAGCAGCTTGAAAAAGTTGCATTGCGTCATGCCAGCGACGGCAGCGTTGATGTCAGCGAGTTGCGTTACGAAGTTATGTTCTTGCTTGATCTTGAAGACACGAAGCTGAAGAAATTCAAGAACGCCTGGGGAGAGATTGGCGACTCGATTGTTGTCGTGGGTGGCGACGGCATTTACAACTGCCATATTCACACCAATGACATTGGCGCGGCAGTCGAAGCGCCGTTGCTGATCGGGGGAATACCTTCGAAGATTCGAATTACTGATTTGTTCGAAGAAGTTTCTGAAGAACACGCCAAGCGTGAAGCCGAACTCGGTGTGCCAGTTGGCGGATCAAACAGTTCGCATACGGGGCGATCGGCGAGTGCTCAAGCTGCGCTACCGCCAGTTACATGTGCTGTTGTTGCAATCGCCAGCGGCGACGGTCTCGCCGAACTTTTTGGTCAGATGGGTGTACACGGTGTTGTGACTGGTGGGCAAACAATGAACCCGTCGACCCAAGAGTTGTTAGATGCTGTTGAGCATATGAACGCGACTCAGGTTGTGATTTTGCCGAACAACAAAAACATTATTCCGGTGGCCAACAAAATTGACGAGTTGACGAAAAAAGACGTGCGCGTTGTGCCGACATGCTCGATGCCCGAGGCTCTTGCTGCGCTCGTTGCCTACGACCCAGAAGCATCGGCAGAACACAACGGTTCGCAGATGTCGCGAGCTGCGAGTTCGGTTGCAACTGGCGAAGTAACACAAGCGATTCGCGACACAAACAGTGATGCAGGCCCAATCAAGGCAGGCGACTTCATTGGTCTTGTGC
>CANKZL010000062.1 GCA_947488385.1 Acidimicrobiaceae bacterium
GACTTTTCGTTTGCTGGAAACACAACTTTGTCGGGATAGACCAAACCAGTGAGATAAGAGCCATCGCTAGTGCGATGGTAGGACGTCGTATTCAGTAAAAACTGAGCGGTGTCGGTATCTCCGGTTGCAGCGAATGCCATTGAGCATTCGGCTGTTTCTGATGCTGTTATCCAAGGTTCATCACTCACACAGCGAACACCATGGTCTCGCATCACAAAGGTTTCGAATTGATCTTCAAGTCTGGCTTTGGCTTCGGCACCCAGTAGTGAGCCACTCAATACTGGGTAGTACCAGTCCATTGCCCATCGATCTTTTGGTTCGAAGACGTCGCGATTATTGCGAATTGTTTCGTCAATCTTTGCCGCAGCTTCGCGCCACTCTGGTTTTGGTGACTTCAAAACTTCAGCAACATTGGCCGCCGAAATCAGTGCATGTCGAATCGACGAACAACCCGTTAACAGGGCGTAATCCCAAGGCGTTGAATTTTCTTCACGAGCCCAAAGAATCGTGCCGTTGTCGAGTTTCATGCCAAGAACCCATGTCATAGCTCTTTCAAGCATCGGCCAAAATTTGCCGAGTGATTCAAGGTCTTGTGTGCACAACCAGTGATGCCAAAGTCCTGTGCCGATGTACGCGCAGACGTTGCTGTCTAATTTGAAATCTTCAACGCTGCCGTCGCTGTTGTAATAGTTCGGCCACGAGCCGTCTGGTCGTTGAGTCTCTTTCAGCCATTGATATGCGCGGCGTGAGTTTTGATGCAGACCCATTACATCGAGTGCCATCGCCGTTTCTACATGATTCCATGGATCACAGTGCCCACCTTCGAACCAAGGAATCATTCCTGATTCAAGTTGTAAGTCTGCAATCGACTGTGCAGTTTGCAAAAGCTGATCGTCAGTGAGCACACGCTTTGCCGCAAGTGATTGTTGTAGAAGATTCACGACTTGGCTCCGACTAGTTGAGTTGTCGGTTTGGTTGCATAAACGACGTAACTTTTACCGATCATCGGGCTCAATGCCCGATCAAGAGCGCGAGTGATTGTCGGCGCAGAGATGATGTCCCACTCAAGAAATTTTTTATACATGGCAACTGCTTTGTGGTCTTCGCGTTGCGGACCAACAGCACAACGAAGCCACCAATATGGCGAGTGCAGACCGTGTGCTTTATGTGTTGCTCCAACTTTTAATCCTGCTTGCGAGATTTTTGCACGCA
This sequence comes from Acidimicrobiaceae bacterium, assembly GCA_947488385.1. Taxonomy (GTDB): domain Bacteria; phylum Actinomycetota; class Acidimicrobiia; order Acidimicrobiales; family Ilumatobacteraceae; genus BACL27. The sequence goes on from CANKZL010000062.1 coordinate 1,213, forward strand.
ATTCGGAGCCGCGATAGATGCGAACGTGGCCACCTTCAACAAATGGTGCGTGATATTCATCAGATAGTGCCCAATTGATTTTTTCTGGAAACCATGACGGCACTGTTGCTGCAAGCGTGCCACCAGGTCGTAAAACTCGCACAAACTCGTTGATCGCCGACGTGTCGTCGTGAATGTGTTCGAGAACTTCAGATGTGACGATGCAGTCAAATGTTGAATCATCAAATGGAAGTCGTGTCGCATCACCTCGGACTACGCCCGTGAAAGATTCAGCTTTTAGTTCGCCGGCTTCGTACATTGCGGCAAAAGTTGCGCGAGTGCTCGTCACTTCTTGTTCCGCATAGTCAAGCGCGACAACTTTGGCGCCACGGCGGGCGGCTTCAAATGCATGACGGCCAAAACCAGTGCCGGCATCTAAAAAGAGGTCCCCGGGTTTCAAATTCAGTCGGTCAAATTTGATCGTCAGCATTATTTGGCGTCTCGCTTTGCCAACTTGCGCACATTTTGTGGCATTGAAAGAACTTCGCGATATTGATCAACTGTTAGTTGCGCGCAATGACGCCAACTCCATCGCTCGGCAACGCGTTGACGACCAGCAAGACCAATCTTTTCTCGCAATTGTGGATCATCAAGACCGCGTCGAATGGCCGCCGTGAGAGCTTCGGTGTCTGCCGGCGGACATGAGAGAACTGTTTCGCCATCGCGCCCAGTAACTTCTGGCAGTGCACCACCAGTTGTTGCGACAAGACAGATGCCTGTGCTCATGGCTTCGATTGCCGGCAAACTGAAACCTTCATAAAGGCTGGGCACAACTGCAAGTTCAGATGCTGCGTAAAGTTCAACGATTTGTTCGTCAGTTACACCTGAGACGTAACTGATGCAGTCTTGTAGTCCGAGAGATTCGATCAAGTCTGCACTTGCGCCAGCCCGAGGCTTGCCGATAATTGTCAGGTGGACTTCTCGCTCAGTGCGAAGCTTCGCAAGTGCTTCAAGTAAAAATGAAAGACCCTTGAGTGCGACGTCTGCCGATGCAGTCGTAATCAGGTGGGCGGGCTTGCGTTTGATAGATGGAATTGGTTTGAACAAATCTGGGTCGACCCCGACTGGCACAAGACGCATTCGATCTTTTGATACGCCCATGTCGGTGTGAATGTCGTTAATTGAGTTTTCGCTGACGACGACCACGCGGGGCATCTTGCTCGCGACTCGTCCTTGCATCCAAACAAATGAATACCAGCGACCAATTGCTTGACGCTTCCACCAAGTTTGTGTGTGAGCCATCTCTAGTTTTCGATCTTTGGTGATCGGGTGATGCAGCGTCACAATTGTTGGAATAATTTTTTCAATTTTTAGGATTGATGAGCCGAGACACTGATTGTCATGAACGAGGTCAAAGTCGTTTATGCGGTCGCGCAGAACACGATGCGCGCGCATGCTGAAAGAGAGCGGCTCACCGAAAGTTCCTTTGAGAAACAATCCCGCTTCGACGAGATTTGGCCATGTGTTCAGTTCCCAATATGCGGGAAATCTGCCAGGGTTGTGGTCGTTGAAAATATCAAGGCTCGGCAATTTGTGCATTTTGATGCGTGGATCAAGAATCGGGTAGGGCTGACCGCTGAAAACCTCGACATGATGCCCAAGGTCAACCAGGGCTTTTGTCAAGTGGCGAGAGTAGACACCTTGACCACCAACATGCGGCTTGCCGCGATATGTGAGATACGCAATTCGTATCGGACCGTTGACATCAAACGGTTTAGTCATCAGAAAATCCTATCGGCTTAGATTTACGACCGAATTGTTGAGCCTTTGTCTGAAACGACTATTTGGTTACTGTAAAGCGCATAAATCTGCTGAGAGGTTTATCGCGAGTGATTACGAGCGGCGCCAAATTGAAACCATCGGGTGGACCCGATTGTGGCTCGACACAGATTGCATGTTCGGGTTGGTCATAAACGACCCAGTGTGAACAGTCGCTATCAATCTGCACGGTGATTGACTCATCGAAAATAATTCTTGGTGATTTTCGTGCACCTGTGAAGCAATCGTCGTATGGGCCGGCAGGTGGAGAAACAACTTCACCGCTTGGAATTCCGTCAGAATCACGCACATACATTTGCGCAAAGTCAGTTTCGATTCGACATGGCCGAGCAAACCAAGGGTGCCAACCAACTTGCCCTGGCATTCTCTCTGCATCAGTTGAAAGAGTCAAAACAAAGTCGATGGTGTCTTTGTTTATTGAAATAGTTTGTTGAACACTTCCGGCAAAACCGAATCGTTCGCCAAGATCTATTTTCATTGTGACACTCTGATGTGATGAATCAATAACTGAGAATGCGCGATCAAGTACGGTGCCGTGAATTGCATGTGGCGCCAAACTTATTTCTAGTTCATGAGCTTTAGAGTCAAAAATAAATTTTCCGCGACGAACGCGGCCAGCGTAAGGAACCATGGGGTAAGAGCCCCACTGTTGAATATTGAACTTTGCGTCCTTGGTTACCAGCAACTCGCGATCAAAAGCGATCAGCGATGCGAGCCGGCCACCGTTCTCAAGATCAATTATGCAACGAACATTGTCGCCAGCGATTTGCATCAGGTTTTCGCTCACTGCTGTTCTCGCTTGACAAGATTTCTAAATCTGCAAATGACCAGAGACATGACTAGCAAGATAATAAAAATTGCATCCCCAAGATGTGAGTAAATTGTTCGGCCCGTTCGAAGTGGCACATCAACGATCAAAGTCTGCGCATCACCGATGCCAAGTCGATTTGTGATTTTTCCCTCGGGTGTGATGACTGCGCTAAAACCTGTAGTTGCCGCTTGAAGTGTCCAGCGACCAGTTTCTCGAGCGCGCATGGAGTTAGTCGCTAGTTGTTGCGTTTGCAGAACTGAACCCATGTAACTTGAGCCATTGGTTGGGTTGAGTAGAACCGAACCACCAGCCTCGATGCCGCTGTTGGCGCGACCCGAAAAAAATGCTTCCCACGAAATGACAACGGCAAAGTCGCGATCACTAATTTTTAAAAGAGCCGGTTCTTGACCCGGCACTGCATCGTTTGGAATGCGATTCATTGGTGCACCAATTGCGCTCAGAAGACCGCGCAATCCCCTTGGAACATATTCACCAAATGGCACGCGACGAACTTTGTCATAACGAGAAGAGATTTCACCATTTGGTTGAACCACTACTTGGGCATTGGTAAATCTCTGGGAACCTGCGTCTTCGGTAATGCCAACCACAAACTCGGCGTTTAGTCGTTTTGCTTGATCCACAATCTCGCTGTATTCACGGCTTTGCTTGAAATCGGCTACGTCAATTACATTTTCTGGCCAGAGCACCGCGTCGAGGTTGTCTTGAAGTTGCAATGTTTGCGTGACTATTAAATGGCGGTCAACGGCATCGCGCGCAGTCGCGTTGATCGCGAGCACTCCCTGTGGGCCACCACCTTGCACAATTGCGATTCGAAGACTTTCGCCAGTGTTTTTTACTGGCGAAATATTTGTGGCGACAAGCTGTAAGACGAGCAAAACGCCTGCGACTTTTAAAACACCTGATCGTGTTTCACGACGACTGAAGTATGCAGTAAATAGTGCTGCGAGTTGCAGAACAAACCAAGTCGTCAAGATTGGTCCGCCGAGAGTTGCTGTACTTGCGAGTCTGGTCGGCGAAATCGCAATCGGCAGTGTCGCCAGTGGGACTCCACCGAACGGTAGTGAAAAGCGAACTACCTCGGCAAGACAATGGGCGATTGGTCGTGAGATCGAAGTCGACCCAATTTTGTTTGCGACTATTGCTGCCGAGCCGTGCAAAGTCGAAAACAAAAGCACGACGATGATGTATCCAGGAGCAGTGAGCCACCACATCCACATCATTCCGAGACTCAGCCAAGTAATCGCAAACAAAGCGCCAAGAGCAAATTGTTCGCGATTTTTTTCTGTCAGGTTGCAAAGTGCGAAAAGTATCGCGACACCGATTACTGCTAGTGGCCACCATCCCCATGGCGGCAAACTAAAACCGACAAGTGCGCCCGACAAAACAGCGGTCAGAAGTCGAGCACGCGCCGAACTCTTGAAGTAGTCGCGACTCAGTTTCATCGAAATGGATCTTCGGTACGAAGCAAAACTTGGAGTTGAAGAATTCTCTCTTTTGCAGGTGGATGCGAAGAAACACTCAAACTGTCGCCTTGGCTGCTGTTTTGCTGAGAGCCGTGTCGACGTGAGTCATCTTCAACATGTTGCAACGCCTTGAGCAATTCGCTTCCAAAACCCATATGCACTGCCCGGCGATCAGCCTGAAACTCTGACGCATGGCCAACTGCACTGCTCAGAGTCTGGGCTACAACTAGCGCTGCGACAAAGAGTGACGAGACGACTGT
>CANKZL010000063.1 GCA_947488385.1 Acidimicrobiaceae bacterium
CGTTTGGTGCCCGCGAAGATATAAGCCTTCAGGTTCATTGTGCTCTTTTAGCATTACGAACCTCTCGTCCGATCAAGATGCAATACGGCCGTGAAGAAAGTTTCTATGGTCACGTTCATCGACACCCAGCCAAGATTTATATCAAGCATCATGCGACACGTGCCGGAGTAATCCAGCGCATTGAAGCAAAGATGATCTTCGATGGCGGTGCTTATGCGTCTACTTCTTCGGCCGTATTGATCAATGGAGTAACCCACATTCAGGGCCCTTATCGCTGTGAGAACGCCACAGTCGATGGCTATGCAGTTCGAACCAACAATCCACCGTGCGGCGCGATGCGTGGTTTCGGTGTTGTCCAGGCTTGTTATGCACATGAAAGTCAAATGGACAAATTGGCCAAGGCCTGCAACTTGTCCCCAGTTGAGGTTCGCCTACGCAACGCAATGGTCACCGGCGACAAACTGATTACTGGACAAGTAGTTGAAAGTGTTGCGCCAGTCGCTCGCTGCATTCGCGAAACCGATGCAATACCTCTTCCTGAGAAACTTTCAATAAATGCCGACACACTTGAGCTTGTTGGCGGTTCAGGATTGACCTCGCTGCCCGAAAACATTGTGCGCGGTGTCGGTTGGGGCGTGTCAATTAAGAACTTGATGTACAGCGAAACTTTTGATGATTTCGCTACCGCCCGTTGTCAGCTTAAAGACGGGGTTGTAACTCTTAAATATGCCACAGTCGAAGTCGGTCAAGGTTTCGTAGTGCTCGCACCGCAAATCGCTCGCTCAGTGCTGGGTGTCGATGAAGTTGTGCTTGACACGGTGGACACCAAAATTGGTTCGGCTGGCAGCACATCTGCGTCTCGACAGACTTGGATGAGCGGAGGCGCGGTAGATGGAGCATGTCGACTTGTGCGGCAACGCCTTTTTGAGCATGTTGGAAAGAAACACAACATAGACCCGTTGCGACTCGTTATTGAAGACACCGACGTTGTCGACATGATCGGCGACTTTCGTATCAGCGTTGCAGATGCCTCGAGCGGCGTCTTGATTGATGAAACATTTGAGCATCATCACCGCCCGACCGAGGAACTTGACGAAAATGGGCAGGGCGATTGTCACGTGGCGTTTGCATTTGTTGCCCACCGAGCCGTCGTAGATGTTGACGTTGAACTTGGACTAGTCAAAGTGATTCAAATCGCAACTGCACAAGACGTCGGACGTGTGCTGAATCCGATAGCCGCACTTGGGCAAATAGAAGGTGGAATCGCTCAAGGACTCGGTCTAGCAGTGATGGAAGAAATCGTGCTCGAAAACGGCAAGATGCGCAATCCAAGTTTTACAGATTATTTGTTGCCGACAGCGCTAGACGCCCCCAAAGTCGTGGCAGTAATGATTGAAGAACCCGAACCGCAAGCTCCTCTTGGAGCGAAAGGCATCGGCGAACCACCGTGTATTTCTGTTACACCTGCAATCGCTGCGGCTATTCGCAATGCAACAGGCAGAGACTTACCTCGAGTACCGATTCGTCCTCAAGATATTTGCCTGTAGTTGCGTTGCGGCAACGCAGCATTTATTCTGCGCGCGCACCAACTGAAACCAGGACACCACCAACTGCACCAGGTCGAGCATCGATTTGGTCAGGATCTGCCGCCTCGAAATCTGGTGCAATAAAGTCAGCGTCAACACCTGCATCGCGCGCAAGTTTATTGACTGTTCGTTTTTGAGAATTGTCAACAAGCGAAATCACGACACCTTTTGAACCAGCGCGACCTGTGCGACCTGAACGGTGGATGTAGTCCTTGTGGTCTGCCGGCGGGTCAAAATGTACGACACAAGGAACATCGTCGATGTGAATACCGCGAGCAGCTACGTCGGTTGCAACAAGCACATTAGAGCGCCCTCTACGGAACTCTTCAAGAGAGCGTTCACGCTGAGCTTGACTTTTATTGCCGTGGATAATTGACGAGCGAACACCCGAGTTGTCAAGCTGTTTGGCCAAACGATCGCAACCGTGCTTGGTGCGACAAAACAAAATGATTCGCTCATACTGATTAACCAACTGCGAGATCGTTTCAACACGATCGTTGCGACCAACGATCCAGAATTTGTGCTCAATATCTGGTTCGGCTTCTTGCGATTTAGATTCATGGCGACGTGGGTCAGTTTGAAACTCTTTAACGACCTGAGAGATGTCGCCATCAAGAGTTGCAGAGAACAACAGCACTTGGCGCTGTTTTGGCAAAGCACGCAGCACTCGACGAACTGCTGGCAAGAAACCCATGTCTGACATTCGATCGGCTTCGTCAAGCACGGCAATCGTCACCGAACCAAGCGACATATCGCGGCGCTCGATTAAATCTTCGAGACGACCAGGTGTTGCAACAATGATGCTTGCACCACGCACCGCCTTAACTTGAGGACCATACCCTGCCCCACCGTAGACAGAGGCAACTCGAAGATCGGTGCCTTCGCAAAGCATGCTGATTTCTTTGGCGACTTGAATTGCAAGTTCGCGTGTTGGAACCAAAACTAAACCACCGGGCTGACCAGGCTTTGACTTTTGCAGTCGCACTGCCAAAACCAAACCGAAGGCAATCGTCTTACCCGAGCCTGTTGGCGCTTTTCCACATACGTCAAGCCCAGCAAGGCCGTCTGGCAGTGCTGCTTCTTGAATTTCGAATGGCGAGGCTATACCTCGTTCCGACAACTTGTCGGCAAACTTTTTTGGAACTCCGAGATCAATAAATGTTTTCATTGTTATTTTCCGAGAACTGTCTCGAGATATTGGTTGGAAAACATTCGCTTTGGGTCAACCTGGTTGCGTACGGACTGAAACACATCCCATTGCGGATAACGCGACGCGAGAGTTGAGGCATTCTGAAAATGCAGCTTCCCCCAATGAGGGCGACCTTGGTAAGAGTTCATGATTGATTCAACTTCTGTAAAATACGGGACATAGTTCATTCCTTTATAAATATGAACTGCGATATACGCAGATTCTCGATTACTCGCTGTACTTAGCGGAATCTCATCTGGGGCTGTAAAGCGAACCTCAACAGGAAAATTCAGGAAGAACCCACTATCTGTAACCATTCTACGGACTCGATTCAGCGCTTCCGCACATGCCTCTCGGGGAATCGCATACTCCATCTCATAAAATTTAATAATTCTTTTGCTTGCAAAGACTTTATGGCTTGCATCTGAATATTCGTTGCGACCCGATGATGGCAATGCTTTTGCCAATTTAGGGATGAGAGATGGTCGAGCCCGACCAAGCATGCAAACTGCACCAAATGCATAATTTTCCATCAACGTTTTTGAATACCAATGTGACATCTTCGACATTGGCTCAATTGGCAGATTGTTGCGATTATTTCGCTTAGTCAACGCCCAGCCTGTGTGGGGCACCCAAAAGAATTCGAAATGGTCGTTCGAATCTACGTGCAGGTCTAAATTTTGCAACACCTCGTCAAGTCTCATCGGCTCTTCAATTACAGCAAGATTGAATGCAGGCACAACCTTTAGCGTCACTGTGCTGATTAAACCGATAGCTCCTAAACCGACCCTCGCGCATGAGAACAACTCGGCGTTTACATTTGCAGAACACTCGACGATCGACGAATCAGCCAACACAACTCTTAGAGCAACTACCTGATTGGCGATACCTGTGAATTTTGCTCCGGTTCCATGGGTTGAAGTCGAAATAGCACCTGCAATTGTTTGATACGCGATATCGCCTAAGTTTTGCATCGCAAGCGAGTTTTCGTAAAGCGCCTGATTCAATTTTGATAACTGAATTCCTGATTGAACCGTGACGGTCTGGTTTATTTTGTCTATCGCTAATATCTCGTCGTACTTTGAAAGATCTACTAGAACCTCTTCGGCTACCGCAATCGCGGTAAAGCTATGCCCTGACCCAACGGCTTTCACTCGCCTTCCTGACGTCTGCGCGTTTTGAACAACCTGCTGCAACTCTGATTCGGTTTGCGGCTTTGAGACCAAAACACTGCCGGTTTGTTGGTTACCCGCCCAATTTGACCAACGAGTGGTCTGTTGCGAACTGCGACCCATCAACAAAAAATAGCGGACTATTGAACCGCTGTAGTCACTTTCGCTGAGGTCATGCGGCGAATACCAATAATCACCAAAGTCAAAGCTAAAAGCGTGCCCAAGTTGCTGAGCATATGAAAACCAAATGCTTTGCGAATGAAGCCACTTGAAAAGCCCGCCAATCCACCACTGAAACTCATCAAAAGATCTGCCGCCCCTTGAACGGTGACTCGCGACGAATCTGGAACTGACTCGACCAACAAACTCGAACCGCCTATTAGCCCAAAACTCCAGCCGATGCCGAGCAGCCAAAGTGAAGGCCAAAGCAATGTCGCTGCGTCACCAGCAAGCGCTGCCATTACTGTTGCGGCAACCAATAGCACCCCGCCGACGGCTATCGACAACAATTTGCCTTGTCGATCGGCGAACTTTCCTACCAAAGGACTAAACGCATACATGCCGGCAATGTGTAGCGAAATAACATACGGACTCACATTCTCGTGTCCGTGAAGTTTTAAGTGCACGGGTGTCATCGTCATAACAGCAACCATCGTTACTTGCGAGATCACCATTGCGCTGAGTGCAACCCGTGCATTCCTTATGCCTCGAATTGTTTGCAATGCTGCTCGCAGATTCGGCGTTACTACGCCGACACCTTGCTGGGAGTTCAAACCACCACTCACTTCAAGCGGGTCGGGCCGCAAACGAACCGCCACATTGGCTAATGCGCAAACAAAAAAACAAGCTGACGCAATCCACGGCCCTGTGTAGGTTGACCAGCCGAACACATTTTCACCGATGCGCTCGGCTGGCTTAATCAACACTGGACCAAAAACGGCGCCGAATGTCGAACCGAACAAGATATAGCTCATTGCTTGACTGCGTTGATCAGGCGCTGCAAGATCCATTGCGGCATAACGCGACAAAAGATTTGATGCTTGTCCCGATCCATAAAAGAACAAGCCGATAATAAACAGCAACAGTGAACTTCTATTAACAGCAAACCCTGCTATCAAGCCCCCGACAATTGCCAGCGAGTAGCCATATTGAAGGCCGACTCGGCGTCCTTTACGACTCATTTTTCGAGCCAAAATCTGCGACATAAACGCTGAACCCATGGTGAACGTCGCGCTCGACACACCACCCCAAGGTGTGTCTTGGCCGAGAATGTCTTGAATCACAAATGCCCCGACTGTGACTGCTGCTGACAATGCTGCCGCGGCAACAACTTGTCCTACGACTAAAACTCGTAGCGTTCGCTTTTGCAATTCAATGCGATCTAGTTCTGTACTAGTCACGTGCAAACTTCCACTCACGAGATTCTAATTGTGTCGAAGAGGGGACTTGAACCCCTACGCCCTTACGAGCGCCAGCCCCTTAAGCTGGTGCGTCTGCCAATTTCGCCACTCCGACTTGCACTAAAAATATATCTAGTTTGTCAGCAACAA
>CANKZL010000064.1 GCA_947488385.1 Acidimicrobiaceae bacterium
CGCAAGATCATGCGCAGTGAAATAAAGCGACTTCCAGAACGTGAAAGAACGGTGTTGGTTTTGTACTACGAAGAAAATTTGACACTCGGCGAAATCGGTGAAGTGCTTGGCGTCACTGAAAGTCGTGTATCGCAGATTCACACCAAAGCGGTGTTGCAACTTCGCTCACGACTCGCTGCCGCTGACGTCGCTTAATTCGCCGTGCTTGCCGGGCTAGTTGCAACTATTTTTTTGGCTGCGCCAAGTTTTTCGTCGTGCCGATTGCAAAACCCTGTTCAAGACATGAGCAGTGTTGTCGTTATCGATCAATTTCGCGCACCAAAGTGTGAGCAGTGTGCAGGTAATCGGGGCCTTGAGTTGCAACTAGAGAGCGCTCAACCAATTTTGGCGGCGAGCGACGGTGTGATCAGTTACACGGGCGAGGTTGGTCGAATCAAGTATTTGGTTTTATCAACTCGTGGTAACAAGAAAATTACCTATGGCAGAATCGCCGAAACTAAATTGCGGGCGGGCGATGTGGTCTATGCGGGTCAGCAGATTGCGATGTCTGGGCTGAGGCTTTATTTTGGCGTGCGCGAATCAGGTAATGGCGCCACACGTGGAGGCGCACAATACGTTGATCCGCTGCCGTATTTGGCAGGGTTCACGAAGGCTTTGAACCGAGCCGTTTTGGTGAGTGGGTCGGCCGTGGATCAAGGCAATAATCCGACTATCCACCAGTGCTGATTTGAGCTTCTGACGGTTAGGATTTCGGGGCTAGTTGAAGTAATTGAAATTCATATCCCACTATTAAATTGCACGACTTTCATCCTGTGGTCGCTTCGGCGCCGAGGGTCGTGCACTCAAACCACAGAAAGGCAATTAGTTATGGCAATTATCAGCATGCGTCAGATGCTTGAGGCTGGAGTTCACTTCGGTCATCGCACAGCCCGTTGGGACCCGCGAATGCAGCGCTTCATTTATGGAGAGCGCAACGGCATTTACATCATCGATCTTGAACAGACTCTTGTTCGAATCGAAGAGGCTTACCGCTTCGTCCGCGACCTTGTAGCCAATGGTGGCAACATTTTGTTCGTCGGAACGAAGAAACAAGCACAAGATCCAGTTCGACTTTTTGCCCAGCACTGTGGCATGCCCTATGTCAACGAGCGTTGGTTGGGTGGAATGTTGACAAACTTTGACACGATTTCAAAGCGTGTTAGCAAAATGCAAGAGTACGAGCGCCTTCGTGAGACAGGCGAGTTTGAACTCATGCCAAAAAAAGAAGCTTTGTTGATTAATCGTGAACTCGAGAAGTTGCAGCGCAACTTGTCGGGCATCAGCGCGATGAGTCGTCGTCCGAATGCAATTTTCGTACTCGACACTCTCAAAGAGCACATCGCGGTTACCGAGGCTCGCAAACTTGGCATCCCAGTAATTGCTGTGGTCGACACAAATGTGAACCCAGACATTATTGATTACCCAATTCCGGGCAACGATGACGCAATTCGTGCGAACGAATTGATGGCACGAGTAATCGCCGAAGCAGTAATTGAAGGTCGCTACATCGCAGAGAAGATGACTCCGCGTGCTGCACCAACAACAACTGGCACAACAGTGCCGCCTGCACCGGTTAACACTCGCACACCTGCTGAACAAGCAATTTTCGAAGCACAGCAAGAAGCTGCAAAGGCTCAAGCAGTAGCAGCGATGGCTAAGCGCGACGCAAAAGTTGCACCAGCAGCCGAGACAAAACCAGAGACTAAATAGGCAGAACTGATCACGATGGCATTTTCAGCAAAAGAAGTACAAGTTCTGCGTCAGGCAACTGGCGCCGGAATGATGGATTGCAAAAAAGCACTTGAAGAAGCAAACGGCGATTTAGAAGCTGCCAAGTTGTGGCTTCGCGAAAAAGGTTTGTCGGCGAGTGCAAAGCGTGATGATCGTGACAACGCTCAAGGCGTTGTTGCTCTCTTGGTAAAAGGCAACGTTGGCGCAATGGTCAAACTCAAGTGTGAGACCGACTTCGTAGCCAGCAGCGACGGCTTCAAAGCCGAAGCAGATGCACTTGTTGCATTGGTGCTTGAAAAGGGCGAAGCGTCAATTTCTGAGCGAGCCACCAAGCTTGAAGATCTCAAGATTTTGCTTAAAGAAAAAATTGAGATCGGTGATGTGGTTCGACTCGAAGGTGTGGCTGGCTGCACAATCGGTTCGTATTCACACCTCCAAGGTGGTCGCGGAATCAACGGCGTGCTTGTTGAAATGAATGGCGCAAGCGAAGAATTGGCTCATGATGTTGCTGTGCACATCGCATTTGCTCGACCAAAATATTTGACCAAGGCCGATGTGCCAGAGTCAGTTATCGCCGCCGAGCGCGCAACACTTGAAGTCGTTACACGCAACGAAGGCAAACCAGAACAGGCGATTGCCAAGATTGTTGACGGTCGAGTGACCGGTTTCTTCAAAGATGTATGTCTGCTTGAACAGCCATACGCCAAGGATGACAAGCAGTCTGTGGCATCAGTGATTGGCGCAGCCAAAATTATTCGCTTTGCGCAGGTTGAAATAGGCTAGAGCCATGGCTGGTGCGACGTCCGCAAATCCTCGTTGGAAGCGGGTGGTTTTAAAATTATCGGGTGAGGCACTTGCCGAACCGAGTGGTTTCGGTCTTGACTCAGATGTCTTGCACCAGATTGCAACTGAGTTGCATGAAACGCGCCGCGACCTAGATGTTGACATCGCCGTAGTTGTCGGCGGGGGTAACTTTTGGCGCGGTCTCAAAGGTGCAGGCCAAGGCATGGACCAGGCTCAAGCCGACTACATGGGAATGATCGCAACCGTGATGAACGCCTTGGCATTGCAAGACGCATTTGAGCGCGTGGGTCAGTTCTCGCGAGTGATGACCGCAGTTGAGATGCCCAAAGTTGCCGAGCCATACATTCGTCGTCGCGCCGAACGTCATCTTGAAAAAGGTCGCATCGTAATTTTGGCTGGTGGCACGGGCAACCCGTTCTTTACGACCGACACGGCGGCAGCATTGCGCGCCGCAGAAATTTCGGCCCAAGCAATTTTGAAAGGTACGCACTCGGGTGTTGACGGTGTGTATACGGCAGATCCGAAGAAAGATAAAACGGCGACCCGATTCGACGAGATCAGCTATTTAGATGTGATCAGCAAGGGCCTTAAAGTTATGGACTCAACTGCGATTACATTCTGCATGGACAACAAATTGCCGATCGTTGTTTTTAATCTTCTCGAAAAAGGAAACGTGCGAAAAATTCTTGAAGGCCAAAAGATCGGGACGCTCGTCGGGTGATTGAAGAAACACTGCTAGACGCAATGGAGAAGATGGGCAAAGCCGTAGAGCATGTCCAAGCGCAGTTTCTCGGCGTACGCACTGGTCGAGCCAACGCATCACTAGTTGAAAGATTGCAGGTCGAGTACTACGGCGCATACGTGCCGTTGCAACAACTCGCATCGTTTCAAGTTCCAGAAGCCAGAATGTTGGTTGTAAAGCCGCATGATCGTGGCTCAATTGCGGCAATCGAGCGCGCATTGCAGTCGAGCGACCTCGGTCTTTCACCGAGCAACGACGGCGTCGTGATTCGATTGAATTTTCCCGCTTTGACTGAAGAGCGACGCAAAGAGTTCGTGAAAGTTGTGAAAAATATGGCCGAAGAAGGTCGAGTCACTGTGAGAAGTATTCGTCGCGACGCAAGAAAAGTTTTGGAAACCGCACAAAAAGACGGAGACATTTCTCAAGATGATCTTGATCGCGCAGAAAAAGAACTCGAGCAGATGACCCAGTCAACCGTTGAGGCTGTTGACAAGGCGTTTGCGCGCAAAGAGCAAGAACTGTTGGAAGTGTAAAGTTGAAGCAACGAATTGCCAGAGGGGAATAACCAAAATGACCGACGACACCAACAATGAGAATCGTGACGACACGACAAATTCGACTGATCGCACCGGCAACGATGCCACCGTTGACTTTGGAGACGAGTTTGGTGTCGTAAAGTTTGCCGACGACGACGACAGTGCGCCAGCGATTTCGTTTCCTGAGAATCAAACCGATCAACTGCCGCATTGGACAGAACCGCCAACCGGTGAATTGCCAAAATTTGTAACAGCAAGTGAAGACACTATTTCGCCTACGCCGAGTGCGGGCGCAGAGCGACCACGCGTGAATTTGACCGGCTCAACACGACGAGTCGAGCCAGCATCGGCGCCGCCGCCAGTGGCTAGACCGGCACGCGAGGGCAGAGTTTCAATCGGTTCAGATCCAACCGATGAAAGAAATCGACCAAGTTCTTCGGGTGGTCTTCCGCGTCGTGATCCGACTGGTGGAACGAGTCGCGATATAACTGGAAGTTCACAAACAGAACGCCCAACGCAGGTGCGTCGTTCACGCCCAAATGATCGCAGCGATTCGGGCACAGGTCCACGACCAAGGCCACGTGTGGCTGCTCCGCGAACTGGATCTGGCGCGAAGATGCCATCTTCAATTGCTCGCGACTTGCCGACTGCAACAGCGGTAGGTGCGTTGTTGGCTGCTGTTTTCATCGCGGCAATTTTGGTGGGACCAGTAGCAGTGATGATTCTGTTGTTATTGGTATTGGGTCTTGCTGCGGTTGAATTTTTCACGCAGACGTCTTCGACTGGTTATCAACCAGCGATGATCGTCGGTGTCGTGGGATGTGTGGCCGCGCCTTTGGCTGCTTATTGGATTGGTGACGCTGCGCTACCGCTCGTGTTCGTGTTTGCATTTGTTGCCGGAGCTATCAGTTTCATCGGCACAAGTTCGGTCGAGAGTGGGCCGGTGCCAAACCTTGGTTTAACTCTGCTTGGTCTCGTGTGGATTGGTCTTTTTGGTTCGTATGGTGCATTAATTTTGCGTCTGTCAAACTCTGGACCAGGTTTTGAAAATATTGGAACCGACACTTTGTTTATTCTCGTTATCGGCATCATTGCCAATGACACGGCGGCTTACTTCGTTGGTGCGGCAACTGGCAAGACGCCTCTTCGCGCTTGGATCAGCCCATCTAAAACAATGGAAGGTTTCGTTGGTGGCGCAATCGGCACATTTGTTGCGGTAACAATCGTTGGCGTTCAAAGCGGCACTTGGCAGAACTTTGGCGAGTGGATGATCATTGCGCTGGTAATTTCAATTGTTGGACCACTCGGAGATTTGACCGAGTCAATGTTCAAACGCAATCTTGACATCAAAGACTTTGGAACTGTCCTTCGTGGGCACGGTGGGGCGCTTGATCGCTTCGACAGCATGTTGTTCACGTTGCCATTTATCTACTACATCACGTTGGTGCTCACTCCCTGGGCTAACTGAGTCGTGGCACGTGTTGCGATTGCCGGTTCAACCGGGTCAATCGGTAAACAAACTCTCGATGTAATTCGCTCGGCTCGCGAGGGCGAGCACCAGGTGGTTGCCCTAAGCGTGAACTCTTCGGCAGATGAGGTTGTTGCCCA
>CANKZL010000065.1 GCA_947488385.1 Acidimicrobiaceae bacterium
CACTTGGCGTAATCACAGAATTGACTTTGCGCGTATTTGGAATCCCTGAAGTTATTGCGGCAGCGACAATTCAATTCGACAGTGTTCGTAACGCAGTCGACGGAGTTATTGAAACTATTCAACTCGGCATTGATGTTGCTCGCATTGAACTAGTAGATCGAGATGCAGTCGTTGCTGTGAATCGCTACTCGGGCACGACATTGCCGAACAAAGACTTGCTGCTGCTCGAGTTTCATGGCTCGGCTGAATCGACAGCGATTGATATTGCCGCGGCACGTGAGGTGCTCGAGCGGCATGGTGGCCAAGGCTTTTTGCAAACTACTGATGAAGCTGAGCGCCGAAAGTTGTGGCAAGCGCGACACGACGCGGGTCTTGCATGTCGTTCACACCAACCAAATGGTCATATTTTTGCCACAGATGTCTGTGTGCCGATCTCGAAGCTTTCCGAGTGCATTGAGCAGACGCAGCAAGATCTCATTGCCTCGAAAATATATGGACCGATTGTTGGTCATGTGGGGGACGGTAACTTTCACGTCTTGCTTACCGCCGACCCGAACGATCACGCCGCAATCGAGAAACTTGAGGACTTCCACACTCGGCTAGTTGAGCGCTCGTTGAGCCTTGAGGGAACATGCACTGGTGAACACGGCATTGGTGTCGGCAAAATCAAGTATCTCGTAAGTGAACTTGGTCGTGAAGCAGTTGATGTTATGGCGACGATCAAGAATGCTCTTGATCCAAATGGAATCATGAACCCAGGCAAGATAATTGCCGACCGGGTTTTGCACTGAATCAGCACCTCGAAGGCAAAGATAGATTATTGATATGAGCAAAACTGATTTCGTAATGTACAGCACCCAGTGGTGCGGCTATTGCAAGCGACTTAAAGCAATGTTGAATCAAGATGGCATTACTTTCACAGAGATTGACCTTGAACACGACGCAGATGCTGCGGCGATTGTTGAACGAGTCAATAATGGCAATCAGACCGTGCCGACACTTGTTTTCTCAGACGGCGAAGCGATGACGAACCCGTCGGTGGCAAAAGTTAAAGAAAAGTTGGCAGCGTTAGCTAGCTAGAAATTAACTAGTCGCGACTGCGCGGCGACGGAATGACGATAGGACCAGTGTCGTCGTTGACCCTGATTACGTCGATGCGGTGCTCATAAATTGAGCTCAAAGTTGAAGCAGTCAAGGTTTCGCGTGGAGCGCCGGAAGCGACTTGTTTTCCGTTTTGTAACAAGATGACGCGATCGGCGAACGACATCGCCACATTTAAGTCATGAAATACTGCGATCACGGTGCGACCTTCGTCAACTAAAGACCGCACGATGAGCATGAGTTTTTCTTGTTGACCGATGTCAAGAACAGCGGTTGGTTCGTCGAGCAAAAGAAGCTGAGTATCTTGGGCCAAAATTCGCGCCATCGAGACTCGAGCTTGTTCGCCAATCGAGAGCGAACGGTAAAGCCTGTTGCGCATCGCCGAGACATCAAGGCGGAGCATTGCCGACTCAACAAGGTTTTGGTCGTCCGCGCCAAGTTTTGGCCCACGACCCATCTCAACAACTTCTTCAACACTGTATGGAAATGAAATATTGACGCGTTGTGGTAGCACCGCTCGGGTACGTGCTAATTCGTGGTTGTCTAATTGCGAAATTTGTCGACTTCCGAAATGTACGCTGCCACTATCGGGTTCGAGATCGCCAGCAAGAACGCCAAGGAGGGTTGATTTTCCTGCGCCGTTTGGTCCGAGAATTGCAACTAGCTCGCCGCGATTTGCATGTAGTGAAACTTGTTGAAGAATTGTCGCATTTCCACGAATTACCGAAACATTTTCACATTTGATTACAGGGCTCATGTCAGGGCTCGTGATACTCGTCATGTCCACGTGCTTTCACTTGAGCGCATCTTGCGCAACAGCCACAAGAAGAACGGCGCACCAATCAATGCTGTGAGCACACCGAGTGGCAACTCAGCAGGTGACAGCAGTGTGCGCGCGGCAAGGTCGGCGAGCAATGTGACGATCGCACCAAGTAGGGCAGATGACCACAACAAGTCACGATGCTTTGGTCCGAGCACGAGACGCAAGATGTGGGGCACTATTAGTCCAACGAATGCGATGATGCCAGTGGCTGCAACTGCGCTTGATGCAAGAAGGCCAACAATCGCGATTGTTTGCAAACGTACACGCTCGACTGGAACACCCACATGTTCGGCTGAGCGATCACCAAGTGCCATCAAGTCAAGTGTGCGTGAAAATTTCGTGCTCAGCGCGATGCCGACTATTGCCAGCGGCAACACCATCGCAACTGCGCGCCATGTGGCAAGACCTAATGAGCCGAGACTCCAAAATGTAACTGTGCGAATTTGGTCGTCATCGGCAATAAAAACTGCAAGACCAATCAACGCGCCTGAAAGAGCGTTAATTGCGATGCCTGTCAAAATTAATGTGACGATGTCAGTTTTGCCGTCAACACGTGAGAGGCCGTAGACGACCGCTGTTGCAAGCGTGCCACCGATGAACGCGAACACTTGCACACCGAGTGTGATTCTGCTGAGACCCAACGTGATTGCAATGACTGCTCCGACAGCTGCACCACCGGACACGCCAACTGTGGCTGGTTCAGCGAGCGGATTGCGAAAGACACCCTGCATCACGACGCCGGCAACCGCGAGTGAAGCGCCGACAACGATTGCAAGTATCACACGCGGTAAACGAACGTTCCAAAAAATAGCGTGACTCACAGAGTCTGTGCCTGAGCTACTTGCTGGACCTTGGAACAAAACTTTTAGCAATTCGCTAAACGGAATTGTGTACGCACCTGTAGAAAGCGCATTAATGACGACAATGATTAAACCGATTGTCAAAACAACCGCAACGATTTTGGGGTTAAGTCGTCGAAGGTCGTTCATTTTGTGGGCCGTTTCAGTTTTTTGTCGTCAAAGTTTTGAAGGCCTGCGACATTTGGACGATCAGTTCGCCTGTGCGTGGCCCAAAAGAGAATAACAAGTCATCATCAATTGACACCACTGCACGTGTTTTTGCCGATGGCGTCTGGGCAATACCCGGAAGCTCTAGTAGACCGTCGATGCCGCCAACAGAAGCCAGACCCCGTGTGGTGACAACGATTATGTCGGGGTTGGCGTTGACGATTGCTTCGCTAGTGAGCGGGGTAAATGGAGCAAGCCCGAGATCTGAACCAACATCAATGCCACCCGCAGAGCGGATCATTTCGTCGGCGCCTGATTCTTTTCCGCCGAGCAGAAATACCGAGGCAGTGCCGCGTACATAAATGAAAGCGACTCGTGGTGCTGCCGCTGATTTATCAAGTGTTTTTAGAGCTTCGTCAATATCGTTCTGTGTTTTGACAACTAATTGTTTGCCGAAATCTTGCGCTCCGAGTGCGGCTGCAATTAGTTCGATTCGTGGTGCCACATCTTTGAGTTGCCAAACTTCTGGCGCCAAGACAATTGCAATTCCGGCTCCGCGTAGTTGTTGAATTGCCTCGGGCGGACCAGACCGAGTGTCGCCAATTACAAGTGTTGGATTCAGAGCAAGAACGCTCTCGGCGCTGATGTCGTGACCGCTACTGACTTTGGGAACCGCAGTCAGGGCGTCGAGGGTTGTGGTTGCATCACGACCAATGATGTTGTCGATAAAACCGAGTGCGATGACAATCTCGGCGATGGCTTCGTTTAAAACGATTATTCGCGATGAATCGACGATCGTCACTGCAACATCGTCGGCAGATTGAACAGTTGCTGGCAACAGTGATGTGCCAGAGCCAATAACTGGCAACTCGAAATTTTCCGCCGATATCAATATGGGTCTTGTTGCGCTTGGCACAGTTACAGAAGGCGAAGTTTCAGTTGTCGATGCACATGACGAAAGCACGAAAAGAGCAGTGGTTGCAAGCGAAACAGCCAACAAAGATTTTGCTCTAGAACTTGTGAACATAGCCTCACCAATCTACTAGTGAGTATCTGATTGGTAAGATTTGGGCGATGAAACTTGTCGCGTCAGTGCTGTTGGCAGTCGTGATCAGCAGTTGCACAAGTTCAAGTTCAACTTCAAATTCTGAAGGCGAGATTTCGACCACCACTTCAAGTGTGACAAGCACAACAGAAGTCGTTATTGAGTCAACGACAGTTGCAACAACGGGGGCTGGTTCGCAGTCGAGCTCGACTACCAGCATCGCGACGGTGACGAGTGGAAACAGTGGCACAGTTTCGTCAAGTGCGGTGCCTGCGACGACAACATCAGTTGCTGTAAACCGTCCAAAACTCTCAGTTAGCCAAACAACGAACCTCAACCCGAGTGGGACTTCGGTCACGGTTCGTGGCACGGGCTTTGATGTTTCAAAAGGTGTCTATGTAATTGTCTGTTCGCAGGCAGCGCCCGGCCCACAAGCCACCTGCATTGGAGGAGTCAACATTGACGGCTCTTCGTCGAGTTCGGTTTGGGTTTCGTCGAATCCGCCGAACTATGCCGTTGGTCTCACGACACCATTTCAGCCAGACGGATCATTTATTGTTGAACTTGTAATCGTCGGAAAAAGCGGAGCGTTGGATTGCACTGCAATTAAATGCGGTGTGGTCACTCGATCTGATCACTTGCGATATACAGATCGGACACAAGATGTTTTTGTGCCGATCTCGTTTTCTAATTAATTCATCCCCCCAAAAAAAAGAAAGTCTTATGTTCAAATCTCGTGTGTTTTTTCGCTCAGTAGTTATCTCTGCAATAGCAACAACATTGGTTTCAGTCGTGCCGGCGCAAGTTTCGGCGGCGGTTGGTGTGAGCGTCAGCAAAACAGAAAAAGTCGCTGATCTCGAAGTTGTCTCGATCAAATTGGCCAACGTGCCTGCAGGTCAGGGCGTTTATGTATCTCAGTGCTTCAAGCCAACTTTGGGGCAACGTGCAGCAACTGGTTTGATTTGCAATGGCAGTGTTACCGAGACAGGCACAATGATCTGGGCAACAGCAGATGCCCAACGTGGCTCACAATCGGCTGCTGGCGAGTTAGTTCTGATGTTGCGTTCGAGCTTTTCAAAAGTCGACTCGGCAGGAGTGAGCAAGACCTATAACTGCGGCGTAGCAAATTGTTCGCTGTTTATATATCGCGACCACCGTGGAATAACTGACACGGCGCTCGACACAGTTGTGCCGATCAAGTTTTTGCCGACGCAAGATGTTGCTCTTTCATCTCTGGGTCTGAAAAAAGACGGCGCAACTTACAAAGCTGGAACAAGCGTCGCAATGAGCGCAAGCAAACTTGTAACGACCAAAAAGTCAGCAGTTGTGGTTTCGTCAGAAGAGACTCGATCGATTTGCACCACCACGGGAACATCAAGTTTCACGATCAAATTCAGAAAGCCTGGCATTTGTAAAGTCACTTTGTTTGCTGACGGTTCTTCAAAGTTTGATCAGATGATTAAAACTTTGACCTACATCG
>CANKZL010000066.1 GCA_947488385.1 Acidimicrobiaceae bacterium
ATCGATTCGATCGGTTTGGCACCATACGACATCGCTGCGCTAATGCCAATTGTGCAACAAGCAGGCGGCCGATGCACCGACAGACTCGGCACGGCAAACTGGCGTGCCAATTCTCTAATTACGTCAAACTCGCTGTTGCACGACGCAACCCTCGACTATTTGCCAAAATAGTTTTTAGCTGTGTGCGCTTTAGCGCGCGACGAGCCAGGCGATTGCTGCGGCGACGAGAATTAAAACAGGTGCGATTCGCTTGAGAACTGGCAACGCGAGCGACAAGCCAGTCGAGCCGAGCAAATTCAGTGGCTGCGCCTCGCCCGCAATCTCTCTGGGTGAATCAATCACATTGTTAGCTTCTTGCGTCAACACAGTCGACTCGAGATTGACAACAAATTGCTTCAACAACTTGTCGCTGACATCAGCAAGTGCACCACGACCAAACTGTGCAATCTTGCCCGTGATAGTCAAGTCGGTATTCACCGTGCAACGTGTTGTGCCAGCATCCACAACTTCAAGTTGTGCAGTGATGATCGCCGAGGCGTTGCCTTTGCCAGTTGAGTCGCGACCTTCGCCTTTTAAAACTGCACGGTGCGCGGTGTCATTGCGCTCTTGAAAGATCGCTTGCCCGCCAAACTTGGCAACAATCGGCCCGACCTTGACAGTCACATGACCCTTGTATACGTCACCTTCGATACTTGTAAGCGTCGCTCCCGGCAAGCACGGCGCAATTCGCGCCAAGTCAGTCAGCGTCGCCCAGGCAACATCAATTGGGGCTTTTACTTCGAACGAATTATTGATTTCCATGGCTGCTCCCCTTGATAAGTCATCCTACTTACGCATCTAGGCTTGGCTCATGGCAACGACCGTGATTCGCGATGCTGCACTCGTCGACGGCACTGGTGCACCACAACGACCTGCCGACATCGTGATCAAAGATGGACGCATCACCGAGATAACTCCCGCGTTAAAAGCATCCACTGCCCATGCGTCACACGTGATCAACGCCGACGCAATGCTCGTTGCACCAGGTTGGGTCGACGTGCACACGCATTACGACGCACAAGCAACATGGGATCCATGGTTGACGCCGAGCAGTTGGCACGGCGTAACAACTGCAGTTATGGGAAACTGCGGCGTGGGTTTTGCGCCCGCACTTCCTGAACGACACGAGTGGTTGATCGAATTAATGGAAGGTGTCGAAGATATTCCTGGTGCGGCGATGACCGAAGGCATCAAATGGGAGTGGGAGTCGTTTCCCGAATATCTCGATGCTCTCGCGAGAAAACCTCGAGTCTTAGATCTCGGCGCACAAATCGGCCACGGAGCTTTGCGCGCGTTTGTGATGGGTGATCGAGGCGCCAACAATGAAGACGCAACCGCAAGTGACATCGAAAAAATGGCTCAACTAACTGAGCAGGCGTTGCGCGCTGGCGCACTTGGGTTTTCAACTTCGCGCACGTCTCTGCATAAAAGCAAGAGTGGCGAATTCGTGCCTGGTACGAGCGCGCAACCAGATGAGCTTTACGGCATTGCCGAAGCGATTCGCCGAGCGGGTCACGGTATTTTCCAAATGGCCGCCGAACACTGGCGAGTGCCAGGCGATGAATGGGGTTGGATGCGCGAACTAACCCGACGCACCGGCGTGACGATGAGCATCAACTTAAATCAACCTGCCGATGACGCTGAGTTGTGGCGCGAGACTCTCGCACTAATTGAAGAGTCGGCGCGTCTCGGCGAGAAGATCGAAGCACAAGTCGCAGGTCGCAGCATTGGCTTGATTATGTTCTTGCAAGGCACGATTCATCCGCTGATAATGCACAACGCATATCGCGAAGTCGCTTCATTGCCAATTGCGCAACGAGCAGCAGCGCTAAGCGAGCCACAACGCAAACAACGCCTGCTCGACGAAGTTCCAACACATAAATTTTTTCATCAATTCGTTGGCGAGAATTTTCACCAAATGTTTCCGATCACATCTGCAGCAATTGACTACGAGCCAACACGCGAACAGTCTGTGGCCGGGATCGCCGCAAAAACTGGCAAGAAGCCATTTGAAGTAATCATCGACCACCTGCTCTCAGACGGCGGCACAGGCATGATCTATCGACCGTTTTTAAATTATGCATACGGCGATTTGTCGATGACCCACGAATTGTTGCAACACCCGAATACACGAAATGGCCTCAGCGATGCAGGCGCTCACTGCGGTGTGATCTGCGACGGTGGTATGCCGACATTTAATTTGACTCACTGGGTGCGCGATCGTGAGCGTGGCCCGAAACTTGAACTTGAACACATGGTCAAACGTCAAACACGTGACACGGCTGACTTACATGGCTTGCGAGATCGCGGTGCGATCGTGCCGGGGTTGCGCGCCGACATCAACGTGATCGACTTCGATTCGCTTGGCTTTGACAATCCAAGAGTTGTTTTTGACTTGCCAGCCAAAGGTCGCCGACTGGTGCAAACTGCGCACGGCTACGTCGCCACGCTTGTAAACGGCGTGCAAACAGTCGACCACGACGAGTTCACGGGCGAATTACCGGGCAAACTTTTGCGCGGCCCGCAAAACTAGTCAAAGCGAGCAATTAGCATCTCGGTGGTGAATGAGTATCGCGAGCAGTTCAGTCTTGACCCGCGAGTTGCATATTTAAATCACGGATCATTTGGTTCGGTGCCAAAAATCGTCGCTCAGGCTCAGCGCGAGTTTCAAATGCTCGAAGAGAGCAATCCCAATTTATTTTTTCGCACTACCCTGCCCAAGTTGCACGATGAAGCGCGCGCGTTCGTTGCCGAATGG
The DNA here is from genome assembly GCA_947488385.1 of Acidimicrobiaceae bacterium. Classification (GTDB taxonomy): domain Bacteria; phylum Actinomycetota; class Acidimicrobiia; order Acidimicrobiales; family Ilumatobacteraceae; genus BACL27. Next base: position 2,798 of record CANKZL010000066.1, read on the forward strand.
CTCGGCACAACACCAGAACTTTTCGCGTTCGTGCCCAATGCATCGCAAGGCGTGATCACTGCCGCGAGTGCGCTAGTTACAAAACCGCGATCACAAATCGTCGCCACCAGCCTCGGTTACGGCGGCGTATTAAACGGCCTCGCAGAAATCGCCCGCCGCACACAGAGCACATTGCGAATCGCCGAGATTGATTTCGCAAGCGGCGCGCAGACCGCAGACGAAATCGCCGACAGCGTCTTTGCCGCCCTGACAAATGAAACAACTCTCGTCGTGCTCGACCAAATCACATCTGAAACTGCGCTGCTTTTGCCCATCGATCAAATTGTTCGCACGATTCGTCGTGTTGCGCCAAACGCTCGCGTCGTGATCGACGCCGCACACGCGCCCGGCATGTTGACGCCCGCATTGCCTGCGGACTTTGATGTTTGGGTCGGCAACTTTCATAAGTGGATATGCGCTCCGCGTGCCTCTGCCGGCCTTGTTTGTCGCACGAGTGAAATTGCGAGCCAAATGACACCACTCGCGCCTTCGTGGGATTTCGAAGCAGGGTTTCCAAAATCGTTTTTCTCTCAAGGCACCGATGACTATTCGAGCTATCTAGCGACACCGCACGCAATTAGATTTTGCGAATCAATTGGTGTTGAAAAGCTTGATGCGCATAATCGTGAAGTTCTGAACGATGCTGCAACGATGTTGCAAAATCACTGGGGCACCGAAACAGTTGTGCCAGTCGAAATTTCTAGCCCGTGGATGCGCCTAATTCAACTTCCGCTAAAAAAACAGTTATCAAAGCCCGAGTGCGATGCACTCACGCTAAAAATCAGCCAAGAACTGAAAATCGAAACAGTGATCGTGCCACCAGGCGACGCAACTTATGTTCGGCTTTCGGCATTCATTTATAACGAACCAGCCGATTACGAAAAACTCAAACAAGTTCCTGATTTGGTCAGCAAACTTTAACCATGGCTAGACCACCAGTCATCGTCGGCGACTATAAATATTCGGGCACAGACGCGCACCGCACATTGCTGAGTGTCGGTTCGCTGTGGCGTCATCACCTTCACGACGTCGTGCGTGACCCAAGTCGAGTCGCCACAGTCGGCGCTGACCTTGCACAAAGTCTTGAGTCGCTCACAGGGCTTCGCAGCGACAAAAATCCCGACCACGAACTTGGCGCAAGGCTCGAACAACTTGGCGAGTCGGCGGCATCCAAGATCGACGAAATTGATCCGCAGAAACTCGCAACTTGGCTCGGCAACTTGTGGCCAACACTTGCCAAACTTCACGAACCAGCAAACCTTGATGCCACAACAACACAGACCAAAAATGTCGGCACGATCGTCGGCATTCAAGTTTCAACCAACAGCGTGCCAAAAACATCGATTGCACGCGGCCAGGTAAATTTCGACGGCCTAGATGGCGACCGTCAAATGGCTCGCACGCACCACGGTCGTCCATGGCAAGCACTTTGCATCTGGAGCGACGAAGTGATCAATCAACACGCCAGTGCAGGTCACCCGATCGCACGCGGCAGTGCGGGCGAAAACATCACGGTTAGCAAACTTGACTGGTCAAAAGTTCGCCCTGGCGCGACACTCGAGTTCGGCTCGGTGAGAACACAAATTACGGCATACGCGATTCCGTGCAAGAAAAACGCACGCTGGTTCACCGACGGCGATTACCAACGCCTCTCACACGAACTTGGTGCGGTGAGTCGCGTTTACTGTTTAGTTACGCAACCCGGCAGTGTCAGTGTCGGCGACACCGCTATTTGTCGGTAACTAACAAGTTGCAGCGTCGACACCAGCCAAGTTGAGCTCGACGATTAGCGCATCGCGAGTCTCGAGATCTGCAACACCCATTGTCCACGTATCGCCACACAAGATCGGCGTATCTGCCCATGTTTGTGCGCCGCCAGTTGCGCCAAGCAGTGAAAGTGCTTCTTTGCTCGCAATTTCTTTTTCAGCCGCAGTTAAGTAGACATCAAACTTCACGTTTCGTCCATCGCGTTTACATTGCCATGAATTTTTATTATCAGACGGAGATTTTGCGTCAAGTGACGTCAACGGCTCGCATACGACTTTGGCAATCTCGCCAGCGACACCAGTGGCGCCAGCCAATTCAATCAATTCTGAGACTTCAGCATCGTTCATAGACGCGTCGCCACCACCGCACGAAACAATGACGAGTAGAGACAATAAAGCGATAAATTTTTTCATTGGCACTCCCAACGGGATTTGAACCCGTGCCGCCACCTTGAGAGGGTGGTGTCCTAGGCCGCTAGACGATGGGAGCAAGTAGCCCCCTCACGCTATCTGTCGAATCAGATTGCCAACCAAATGTTGAGCACAACTAGAACGCCAATTATTAGCAGCGCTGTGCCGAGCAGTTTGGTGACGATAGTTGAAGGCCACGGTCGGCTCGAACGCGCGAACCAGCCGACAGCACCAAGTGCAAGACCAGGTAGACCCAACAACACGAAACCGAATTTGATCATGTCGGCGGGGTTGTCGACTTGTGTGGCGACTAAACCTCCCCACCATTTGGCAACGAACAGCATCAACACAACTTTGAAAATGCCGCGCGGCAAGTATCTGTGCACCGGTTTCAAGTCAGGCAGTTTGTCGGCGCCAAGCCCAACAAGTTTCGG
>CANKZL010000067.1 GCA_947488385.1 Acidimicrobiaceae bacterium
ACGTCGCGAATGCCTTGTTCGAAATGTTGTGGCAGTGCAGTGAGCAAATCAACGCCAAATGGTTTGGATGAAAGTTTTTTAAGTGCTGTAATCTCTGCTGCGAGTTCGCCTTCGCGCATTGTCGACGCGCCGAAAGTGCCAATGCCACCGGCTTCGCTTACAGCAGCAACAAGCTGGTGATATGAAACGCCACCCATACCCGCCAACATGACTGGGTGTTCGATCTCGAATAGTTCGGTGATACGTGTGCGCACGGTACTTAAACCTAGTTGTTGGGCTGGGTATTAGTTGATTTGAAGGCGCCATCGCGTTTAAGAAACTTGCGATGCCAACGCGTGGGTGTGAACAAAGACGCCCGTGGCTCGTCTTCAAACATCCAGCGAACGAAATTGCGTCGTGTCCAACCAGTTGACCCTGCAAGTCGCAATACACCCCGCGTCAAAACAGCATTTTTTAAAATTTTGCCAAGCGCAAACGACATGCGGTGGTCGGCGAAGAACTCGTGCTTCATTTTCTTCGCATATTTTTTTGCGATCGTATCTTCGTCGTAGTCACGTGAACCGATGATCGCCTCACCGGCAAGCACACCCGTTAACAAGGCTTGACCGATACCTTCGCCGGTCATTGTGTCGGCGGCACATGCGGCGTCGCCGATAAATAGCGCACGACCTGATGAAAGTTTTGCACCTGTGACTCGCGCGGGAATTGGCCAGGCAGTGTGCCGGCCCTCGAGTGTTGCGTCTTTGCCGAGGGCATCGGCAATATGTGGCCGACTCAAAAGTTCAACCCACAACGCTTTCATTTCTTGCACCGTGTAATTCGATCCGCGCAAGATGCCAAAGCCGATGTTGGCACGACCATTGGGAAGCGGAAACGACCAGGCATAACCCGGTAGCAAATCTTTTTCAAACCAAACATAAAGTCGTTTGTTGGCTTTGCCCGTGACGTTGCTGACGTATTGGCGAAATGCGTGCCATTCGCCGAGATATCCGCTTTGTGCCGCACCTAATGCTTTGCGCACGGGTGACCACATGCCGTCAGCGGCAACGACGAACCTTGCAGTTATCTCTTTGTATTCGTTTGCAAGATCGGTTGCGACGGTGATGTCGTGAGATGTTTGGCTAAGCACAGAAACGAATGCGCATGATTCAACGATGCGAACGCCTCGAGTACGAGCGTGTTGAACAAGTGCGTTGTCTAGTTCGATACGTGGGGCGATCGCCGCAAATTGGCTTGTTGTGCTTGCGTGATCACCGTTCTTATTTGGGAGGTCGAGTTGTATTTCGCGACCAGACGGTGAGCGCAACCAGACGTCGGTGCAGACTTGATAATTCGGAACCGAATCGGGATCAAAGCCAAGCATCTCGAGAATACGCAATGCACCAGTGGTCAAGCCATCGCCGCAACATTTGTCGCGCGGAAACACTGCTTTATCGATTACCAGAACATCTTTGCCAGTGGCAGCGAGCGTCAAAGCCGCAGCGATGCCCGCAGGTCCAGCGCCGACTATCAAGACATCGCAATGATTTTGCAATTGCTGTTTTGAAATAGCGTTGGGCACGAGCCTCAGGCTAGAGTTCTTCGCCATGAGTCGCTTATGTGAAGGTCGAGTAGTTGTTGTCACTGGTTCAGGTCGCGGAATTGGGCGTGAACACGCTTTGAGTCTGGCTAAACACGGTGCTTTAGTCGTCGTGAATGACGTCGGAGCCGGCGTTGACGGCAAGGGCGGCGACCAGTCTCCAGCGCAACAAGTAGTCAATGAAATTGAAGCGATGGGCGGCAAAGCGATTGCAAATGGCGACGACATCTCTTCATGGGATGGAGCCGAGCGTCTGATCAAGATGGCTGTTGAAACGTTTGGTGACTTGCATGCAGTTGTGAACAACGCCGGAATCTTGCGAGACCGAATGTTGGCCAACATGAGCGAAGAAGAGTGGGATGCAGTTATTAAGGTTCACCTCAAAGGCACTTTTGCGCCTTCGCGTCATGCGGCGGCTTATTGGCGCGACCAAAGCAAAGCGGGCAAACCAGTTGACGGAAGAATCATTAATACGTCTTCGGTTTCAGGAATTTATGGCAACGTGGGCCAAACAAATTACGGTGCAGCAAAAGCTGGCATCGCTGCGTTCACAAACATCGCCTCGCTCGAATTGGCTCGTTATGGAGTGACTGTTAATGCGGTCGCGCCGGTTGCGCTAACACGAATGACAGAAAATCTCGGGCCTGCTCCTGAAACTGAAGCCGAGCGTGAGCAACGATCACCAAAGTGGATCGCGCCGATTGTTACGTGGTTGGCCTCGAGCGAGTCTGCGGGTATTACCGGCCGTGTGTTTGAAGCAAGCGGTGACGTATTGGCCATCGCCGAAGGTTGGCATCGTGGACCAACCAATAAACCTGTTGAAGACCCGACAAAACTCGGACCAATCGTCGAAGAGATGATGGCCAAAGCACGTTTGAACGCAGGCATGGACGGCCGTGACGGCACTTGGCCACAACCTCAGAAAAAATAGTTAGAAGAGTTTTAAGTCGTCAGTTTTTTTGCCGCGAAGTTCGTCGTAGTCGACCTCGCACCAGCCAATTTTTCTGCTTTCGGCCAGCACTTTTGCCTGTGGCTTGATTGATTGTGCGACGAAAATTCCGCGAATTTTGCCAAGCGACGAGTCGGCGTGAAGACAATCTAGATAGCGAGTCAGTTGCTCGACACCATCAATTTCGCCACGTCGTTTAATTTCAACTGCAACTGTTTGCCCGTTTGCATCACGGCAAAGCAAATCGACCGGCCCGACAGCAGTTGGATACTCTCGACGAATCAGAACCAAACCTGGTTCAATCGTCTCGGGCATTGCTGCGAGCAGAACTTGTAAATCTGCTTCGACACCGTCTTTGATGAGACCTGGATCTTGACCCAGTTCGTGACTGAAGTCAGAAATGACATTATGAAGGTGGACAGTCAGTGTTTCGCCTTTCGGATTGCGAACAACCAAACGATCTGCGAGTTCTTCAAATGTGTTCGGCGCGTTCATCCAATTCAATGGTTTGTACGCACCGCCGTCAGCGTGGATCGCTAGGCAACCGTCGGCTTTGATCATTATCAATCGAGTTGCTTCGGGCAATGAGGCCGCAAGTCGACCTTCGTAAGTGACGCTGCAATTAGCGATGATCACGCGCATGGTCTAGAGACTTTCTAGTCAACTTCGGCGAGTGCGGCGAGAACTGGTTCGGCAAGTTCAGGGCGGCAAATGATTAGATCAGGAAGCCACGTGTCTTGCTCGTTATATATAAGGGGAGAGCCGTCGATGCGACTTGTGAAGAGACCCGCAGCGCGAGCTACTGCAACTGGCGCGGCTGAATCCCATTGGTGTTGGCCACCTGTATGCAAATAGATATCGCATTCGCCAAGAACTACCGACATTGCTTTTGCGCCGGCTGAGCCGAGACGCATCGCATCGCAACCAAGCGCTTCGGCAACGATCACGGCTTCACGCGGAGTTCGAGTTCTTGAAACAACCAAACGAGGTGGACCATCGTGTTTGGGTGGCAGAGTCGGCGCAGGGTTCGTGCTCAAAGTTATTTCTATTGCCGGCAAACTGACGGCGGCAACTGCGAGATTGCCATGCTTGGTTTCATCGCGTTGCCACAACGCGATATGCACCGCCCAATCGCTGCGGTCGGGCTCGCTGAACTCTTGGGTGCCATCGAGCGGGTCAATTATCCAAACGCGTTCGGCGCTGAGTCTTTTTGTAGTGTCAAGCGCTTCTTCGCTCAGCACTGCATCATCTGGACGAAACTCACGAAGTTGCGACATTAAAAATTCTTGGGCCATTGCATCTCCAGCATCTTTGAGATCCCAGCCGTAAAAACCGCGGGCGACTAAATCGTTGCGCAACTCAACTAGATATTTGCCAGCCTGTGTTGCCAAATATGTAGCAAATTCATGATCACTGCTGTGATCGACGCTGTTCAAGATTTTCGACCCAGTTGAGTCGCTTGGCGTACAAGTTCGCGAACCTCGGTCTCGTTTGCTCCGGCTTTTGTCAATTTGACGATTTGCTGCTCAAGTCGCTCGGCTTGCGCATCGTCAAAAACTTCTGGTCGCGAAGTGCTTGCGCTGATTGTCGCCACCAACAACACGAGTGCTGCAATCGCCGTGGTGCCGCCGATTGTGTTTACGACCCCGACATTGTTGCCGGCAATTGAAGTGATGATCATGCCCGCGATTCCGGCAACGAAAACACCCGAACAGATGATGCGAATGTTGCGCAGCGCGAGCGATGAATTTTGTGACGACTTTGCCATTTGCTTACTTTCGCGAAAGTGGCTTGTACTTGATTCGTCTTGGCTGATCGGCAGAAATACCGAGTTCTTTCTTGCGCCAAGCCTCGTAGTCGGTGAAGTTACCTTCGAACCATCGAACTTGGCTGTCGCCTTCGAAAGCTAAAACGTGTGTCGCAATACGGTCCAAGAACCAGCGGTCGTGACTGATCACGACCACACAGCCCGGAAAACTTTCAAGAGATGTTTCAAGAGCACGGAGCGTGTCAATATCAAGGTCGTTTGTCGGTTCGTCGAGTAACAGAACGTTGCCGGCATTTTTGAGCAATTTTGCTAGGTGCACGCGATTGCGTTCACCGCCCGAAAGATCACCCACGCGTTTTTGTTGGTCGCTACCTTTGAAGTTGAAACTTGCAACATAAGCACGACCGTTGATCTCGCGGTTGCCAACTTTCATCACTTCGACGCCATCGGTGATTTCTTCGTATACCGAAGCGTCGGCGTTCAGCGTGTCGCGACTTTGATCGACATAGCTGAGAGCCACAGTGTCACCAACCGTGATGCCACCCGAGTCTGGTTTTTCTTGACCGGTGATCATTCGGAAAAGAGTCGTCTTACCTGCACCGTTTGCGCCGATGATGCCGACGATGCCGGCAGGCGGCAAGTTGAATGTCAAATCTTCGATCAGCAGGCGATCGCCGTAACCCTTTGAAAGGTTTTTAACTTCAATTACGACATCGCCAAGTCGTGGACCTGGTGGAATTGCAATTTCAAGTTTGTTGTCGCCGCGTTCGGCGGCTTGCGCTTCGGCATGCAACTTGTCGTATGCAGCGAGTCGAGCCTTGCCTTTTGATTGTCTGGCTTTGGGTGCCATGCGAACCCACTCAAGTTCGCGTTGCAAAGTTCGCTTGCGTGACTCGTTGGCTTTTTCTTCACGACCGAGTCGCTCTTGTTTTTGTTCAAGCCAACTTGAATAGTTGCCTTCAAACGGAATTCCCTTGCCGCGATCAAGTTCAAGAATCCACTTGGCGACGTTGTCTAGAAAGTAACGGTCGTGCGTGATTGCGACGACAGTGCCCGAATAATCTTGTAAAAATCTTTCGAGCCAGTCGACACTTTCGGCGTCAAGGTGGTTGGTGGGTTCGTCAAGCAACAAAAGATC
>CANKZL010000068.1 GCA_947488385.1 Acidimicrobiaceae bacterium
TTGAAAAATGGCAGACCTTGAGTGTGATCCCAGTGCAAGTGAGTCAACAAACACGAACCAACAAATGGCTTTGGTTCAGAACTTTCTGTTTGGCAGTTGATGTAACGCAACCCCGTGCCGAGATCGAATATCAGCGGAGAACTTGCCCCGAAGTCAACAGACACACAAGATGTGTTTCCGCCGTAACGCTGTGTCGCTCGATCATGACATGCAGTTGAACCACGCACGCCATGAAACGACACCGTTAACCCTGATTCCCCCACAAACGAAACGGTATTGGATGAAGAATCAAGATGTAATGACCCGATGGGGTGACCTTCGTCGCAGACAACTAACTTTTAGTCATGGCAGAAACAAAAATCACGATGGACTGCATCGCGGCCAACAACACAGAATTCTCTTATCTCGAGTGCGGCTCTGGCAAGTTAGCGCTGTTGTTGCACGGGTTCCCTGATACGGCTCAAACTTGGCGACACTTGATGCCACAACTTGCCAGCGCTGGCTACCGAGTAGTTGCGCCATTTATGCGCGGCTTTGCGCCAAGCGCCGTACCTGCAGATGGCTGTTACCAAACTGCGATGCTGGCGCGAGACGCCAACGCATTGCACGAAGAACTTGGTGGCGACGGCGATGCAGTAATCATCGGCCATGACTGGGGTGCGCCATCTGTTTATGGTGCCGCTATCGACGCACCTTCGCGATGGAAAAAAGTTGTCGGCCTGGCTGTGCCACCGACTGCTGCTCTCGGCATGGCGTTCGTACAAAATCTTGAACAAATCAAAAAAAGCTGGTACATGTTTTTCTTTCAACACGGATTAGCTGATCTAGTAGTCGGTGCAAACAATCATGCGTTCATCGAAATGTTGTGGCGCGAGTGGTCGCCTGGTTATGACGCCAGTGTCGATCTTGAATTCGTGCGCAAGTCGCTAGCCGACCCAAAAAACTTGCAGGCAGCACTTGGCTATTATCGAGCGACTCTTGGTGACGGTTATCGCGATCCTTCACTTAAAGCATTGCAAGATCAAATGGGCGCTGGCGTGCCAACTCAGCCATTGCTGTATCTGCATGGTGCAGATTGCGGATGCGTCGGGGTCGATGTCTTTGAGTCAGCAAAAACTTTAGCGCCAGCCAATATCAAGTTTGAACTAATTGCAGCAGCTGGTCACTTCTTACAACTTGAGCAACCAGAAAAAGTCAACAAATTAATTTGTGACTTCATCGCTGGCTGAGGCTTTCGTGACGCAAATCAAAAACCCGTTGCGTGACGGTTGGACACTCATCGTCAAACGCGAATGCGCAACTTGTGTGATGGTCGTGCCAGTGATCGCACGACTAGTCCGCGAGTTGCCGTCGCTCACGGTTTACACCCAAGATGATCCAAAATTTCCAGATGGCGTCGTCTCGATCAGCGATGCTGATCTTTCTGCAAGTTGGCATGCTGACATTGACACAGTGCCGACTTTGATTTTTCGCGAAAAGGGCATAGAAACAAAACGCACGGTCGGTTGGCAACGCAGTGAATGGCGCGAACTCACGGGCATCGCCGATCTAGGCAGCGAACTTCCAGAGTTTCGCCCAGGTTGTGGTTCGATGAGTGTCGACCCTGACATGATCGACACGCTTCGCGTTCGTTTTGGCGGCGCAGTTCTGCATTCTCGACAAATCGAATTTGCTTCGGCGGAAGACGAATTCGAGGCAATGTTCAGTCGCGGTCTCACAGATGGTTTACCAGTTGTGCCACCAACGCCAGAGCGTGTGATGCGAATGTTAAGCGGCACATCTCGCCTACCTCAAGAAGTTGTGGCGATTGCTCCCCCAGATCTCGTTGAGTTAACTATCGAAAAAATTGCGATCAATGCCGTGATGGCCGGTTGCCTACCCGAGTATCTGCCATGGGTTATCGCAGCAGTCGAAGCAATTTGTACCGACGAGTACAACATTCACGGTGTACTCGCCACGACAATGCCGGTCGGTCCTGTGATCGTCTGCAACGGCCCGGGTACGCGCGCAATCGGCATGAACTCTGGTGTCAATGTTCTCGGTCAGGGCAATCGCGCAAATCTAACGATCGGTCGTGCGGTGCAACTGATCATTCGCAATGTCGGTGGTGGACGCCCCAACGAGGTTGACCGTGCGACTCACGGTCATCCTGGCAAGTTGAGTTTCTGTTTTGCTGAAGACGAAACAAATTCGCCATTCACATCGCTTGCCGTCGCCCGCGGATTTGACACTTCACAAAACACAGTCACGGTGTTTACTGGCGAAGGCCCAAGATGCGTAGTTGATCAACTTGCCCGCGAACCAGAAGCTCTCGCACAAACTTTGGCTGCATGCTTGCGCACCGTGCACCACCCGAAACTTCCATTCGCTTTTGACGCTCTACTAGTTCTTGGCCCCGAGCACGCACGAGTTTTTGCCCAAGCCAACTGGAACCGTGAGCGTGTGTTGCAAGAAATCCATGCGCGACTACAAATGCCCGGCGGCGAGATCGTGCGTGGTGCAGGTGGCATGGCAGAAGGCGTGCAAGAAGCATTCAAAGATGCGACTCTGCCGAAGTTTCGACCCGGTGGGCTCTTGCTCGTGCATGCCGGTGGCGTTGCCGGACTTTTCAGTTCAATAATTGGTGGCTGGGTCAGCGGCGCCACAGGTAGCGACCCAGTGACTAAGTTGGTCACTGCATGAGCAATCGCATGATTCTTGATCCGACCAGTGAAAAAAAGTTCACGTCACGTGAACTGCTTGCAAGACCAACTGGGCTTTCGGGCCAGACGATTGGACTACTTGATATTTCAAAGGCTCGTGGCGATATTTTTCTGAATCAACTCGAATCGCGACTCACAGCGGCTGGCGCCAATGTTTTGCGCTTTCGCAAGCCGACTTTCACCAAGCCAGCCCCCGTCGATCTGCGCCACGAAATCGCCACCAAGTGCACGCTGGTAATCGAAGCTCTCGCCGATTGAGGCAGTTGTACGTCGTGCAGTGTGCACGACATAGCCGATCTTGAAACTCGCGGTGTGCCGGCGATGTTCATCGCCTCTGATGCGTTTGTAGTTGCCGCAGATTCGCAATCTAAAGCTCTCGGTTTTCCAAGTTTGCAGCGCGTCTTTGTGCCACATCCGATTCAAGATCGCACAGACGATGAAATGAGCGCGCTTGCCGATTCGGCTTACGACTCAATCGTCGCAGCAATTACAAAAAACTAGAGCTTTAGAACTATTCCCAGGCGTCTTCGGCGTTGTATGGCCGCGCACGAGTCGGAGCGCTATCACGCTTCCAGACCAAAACACGTCGACGGAAATAACAAACTTCTTTACCCGCCTGATTGAAACCTTTACTCTCGACAGTCACAACTCCGCGATCTGGTTTTGACGACGACGGTTTAACTTCAAGCACGCGTGTCTCGGCATGAATCGTGTCGCCATGAAAAGTCGGATGCTTGTGTTGAAGCGTTTCAACTTCAAGGTTTGCAATCGCCGACCCACTTACGTCGGGCACACTCATGCCAAGAACAAGTGAATAAACCAAATTGCCGACAACGACATTGCGACCTTGCACGCTTTGTTGGGCAAACCAATCGTTCGTATGTAACGGGTGATGATTCATCGTGATCATGCAAAACAAATGATCGTCAGCTTCAGTAATCGTTTTGCCTGGCCAATGGCGGTAAACATCGCCGACAACAAAGTCTTCTAAGTATCTTCCAAATGGTCGCTCGTGAGTTGTCACGATCTACACGCTAATTGCTGCGCCGACGATCTTCACGCGACTCTTTAATTACGGGCAACTCATCGGTATCGGCAAGGCCGTAACGCGGGTCGTATTTTGGCAACGGAATTTCTCGTGTGCGGTCGGTTGTCGCGTTTCGCTCAGCCCACTCGTAACGACTCGTGCGTGTCTTGTTGCCAGCAACCGCATACCGCTGCAACGACTTCAGCTCGCCAGCTTGCTGCAACGCGTAGCGACCAAAACGCAACGACACGTAACACACGCCACCCACCAACATTGGCAACCAAAATTGAACAAGTCGATAACTCAAAACGCTCACTGTTGCCGTTGTCGTGGTTAGACCAAAACCAACAAGCGATGGAATATAAATGCCCTCCACAATTCCAAGTCCACCGGGCGTGATCGGTATCGAAGCAAATATATTTGCCAAACAAAATGAAACTACGAGTCCGACGATGTCAACAGAACCTCCGAATGCGCGAATGAAAACAAACAAAGCGGCAATATCTAAAAACCAATTGAGCAGCGACCAAGACAAAACCTTGCGCAACAAACCTGGTTCGTTAGCCAACCCGCGTAAACGCTCGCCCAGATGCACGGCAACTTCGCCGGCTTTATCTTGATCAAATCTCATTTTCCGCGCAAACCAACGCGTCACACGCTCGGCACGGCCTTCATGATCCACCAATCCGAGTACAACTCCGCCGGCAAGCAACATCACAATCACACCGAAGATCGCTGCAGTTCCGTAAAACGCGTTTACTCCGCGACCCGGAATCGAAACAATCAATGCAACCCAAAGAATTAAATTCAACACCACGGCCGAGCCCACCCCAGCAGTGGCGAGTGCGAAGCCTGCGTCACGACCATTGGCGCCCGCAAGGGTCATCAATCGAAAACCAAGAGCATTACTCGCAGCCGAACCGCCTGGCACCAAACTTCCAAGCGAACGCGTCGATAACTGAATCCGAAACAGTGTGAAAATTCTCACTTTGTCCGAATCTTGGCCTAAAGCCACGTGAGTCAGCATCGAATAACAGAGCAACGCTGCAAACTCGAGCGCGATTCCTAAAAACAGCCACGAGGGTTCAACTTCCCCCAATTTGCTTAAAGCATCGCCAAATCCGGGCACGATCGGCAAAATAAATAGCCAAAAGACCAAGAGAAAGATCGGCCACTTCGCCCATCTGAAAGTGGCAAGCAACCCAGTCGACCTGCGTGCCTTAGGGGCGCCGTTCATCTGCCTATATTACGACCTGATAACAACAATTTCAGGTCATCTATGTAGCGTTTACAGTCATGGCTAATTCTCCAACTGCGATAAGTGTTGACAATACATCGGCTGCTAGCGACTTGGTTGTCGCTGCGCGAACTATTGAACTCGCAAGTGCGATTGTTGGCAAAGGTGTTCGCACTCTCGCCGCAACTGGCGGCCCCGACAAACAACAAGTGCTGGCCTACGACCTTGCTCACGCTGGCGCCGCAGTTGAAACAGCGCGCTCAATGCTCGACTACGGCGGCAAAGGCGAACTTGAAGCGACGCTTACGTGTGCATTCGTCGCCGACATGGCCCACGATTTGGGCTCACGATTGATTGGTCGCGAGAAACTTTGGGGCGTTGATTCATCCACACTTAACGAGACACGCGACTTCGTACAAAAATATTTGGATCCAGAATTTTT
>CANKZL010000069.1 GCA_947488385.1 Acidimicrobiaceae bacterium
CCAACTAGTCCGGCGGCGTGCCAAGTAGTGCCACAAGTCAGTTGTTTGCGTTCAAGAAGTACGACATCGTTACAGCCACGTAGAGCCAAGTGGTATGCAACGCTGCAACCGACAATGCCGCCGCCGACGATTACAACGCGAGCATTCTTGGGTAGATCGGCCATTTGTTTCCTTGTGATTTGTGGGTGTACTCGCTAATTCTTTAGCATCGGCAACGCTACAGTTTGGAACTGAACTTTTAGAAACGCGAGCCCAAGAAAGCGGTTAATTTTCAATGAGCGAAAGAGCAAAAGTAGTAATCATCGGCGGCGGCATTGCTGGGTGTAGTGCGCTTTACCACCTCGCCAAAATGGGCTGTACCGATGTGCTGTTGCTCGAGCGCGATGAATTGACCTCCGGCTCGACTTGGCACGCTGCAGGCAACGTGCCGACATATTCAACAAGTTGGAGCGTGATGCAAGTGCAAAAGTACTCTGCGGCGCTGTATCGCGAACTTGCCAAAGACAAAGACTTTCCGATCAGCTACCACGTAACTGGTTCTGTTCGACTTGCACACAGTGAAGAGCGCATGGCCGAGTTTCGCCATGTCAAGAGCATGGCTCGTGCCAACAACATGGAATATGACATGTTGACACCAGCTGAACTTGTCGACCGCTATCCATTAATTAAGACCCATGATTTGCTCGGCGCACTTTGGGATCCACTAGACGGCGACATTGACCCATCGCAAGTTACCCAGGCAATGGCGCGTGCGGCCCGTGCGCTTGGCGCACGAGTACGTCGCAATGAGCGAGTCACCGCTTTGCGTCAACACAAAAACTACGAATGGACGGTTACATCACTTGCGGGCGGAGTCGAAACCGAAATTGACTGTGAGATTGTCATCAATGCCGCTGGTTATCGTGCTGGCGAAGTGATGGAGCTGATCGGTCGGCATTTGCCGATCATGACGATGGCTCATCAATATTTGATCACCGAAGAAATCGATGAACTTGCAGCGCGTAGCGAACCCTTGCCGCTTCTTCGAGACCCCGACACCTCTTATTATCTGCGTCAAGAACGCAGTGGTTTTATTCTCGGACCATACGAGTGGCAAGCAACGCCAATGTGGCTCGACGGAATTCCAGATCAGTTTGCCAACATGCTGTGGCCAGAAGAACTCGAACGTCTTGAAAAACAAATTCTTGACGCGGGCGAGCGTGTGCCGGTTCTCGGCGATGCTGGCATTGCAAAAGTTGTCAACGGGCCAATTCCGTATGCGCCCGACGGCAACCCATATATGGGGCCTGAACGTGGTTTGCGTAATTTCTTCCATTGCAACACATTTAGTTTCGGCATCGCACAAGGTGGCGGTGCGGGCAAAGCAATTGCAGAGTGGATTCTCAACGGTCGCCCAGAGTTTGATTTGTGGTCAATCGATCGTCGCCGTTACAAAGAATATGCGACGACTAAATACACCGTCGACAAAGCAGTTGAGGTTTATCAAAACGAATATGCAATGGGGTTTCCGTTTGAAGAACGTCCAGCAGGTCGCCCTGCATACGTGTCGCCACTTTATGAATTGTTGAAGAAAAAAGGTGCCGCCTATGGCGCGCGCGGCGGTTGGGAGCGACCAACTTATTTTGATCCGAAAAACGAGATCACAGATCATGCACTTTCATTTTTTAGACGAAATGGCTGGCGCAAAGTCGTGGCTAAAGAAGTTCACGCAGCACGCAACGGTGTTGCTTTGCTCGACTTGCCAGGCTTCACAAAAATCGAAGTTAAGGGTTCGGGTGCTGCTGCATATCTTGACAACTTGCTGTGCACGAAGTTGCCAAAAGTTGGGCGAATCAGTTTGGTTTACGCCTTGTTGCCAGACGGCAAGGTCTTGAGCGAATTCACGGTAGTGCGAATCGCCGAAGATAGTTTTTATCTCGTCGGTGCAGCGAGTTCAGAATGGCACGACTTAGATGTTCTAGAAATGGCTTTGCCAACTGATGGTTCGGTGACGCTCAAAAATGTGACGGCGAATTATGGTTCGCTAATTTTGGTCGGTCCTCGTTCGCGAGACGTATTGTCGCAAGTCACGACATCCGCACTTGATAACGCCGCGTTTCCATGGTTGTCGGTGCGAATGATCGACACGGCTGTTGGACCAGTTCGCGCATTGCGCGTTAACTATGTCGGTGAACTCGGCTGGGAGCTTCACGCTTCAAATGAACAAATGGTGGCTCTGTACAACGCAATCTGGAAGGCGGGCGAGCAATATCAAATCGCCGACATGGGTATCTACGCAGTAGATAGTTTGCGTCTAGATAAGTGTTACCGCGGCTGGAAGGGTGATCTTGAAATTGGCTTCTCGCCGTTTGATGCCTCGCTAGATCGTTTCGTTGATTTGAACAAACCGTCATTTGTCGGTCGCGACGCATTGGTTGCCGAAAAGGCTGGTGGGTCAAAATATCGTTTCGTTCCGATGACGCTCGATGAAGATGGCGATGCGGATGCTCCGTTTTGTGCGTCGGTGTTTAGTGGCGACAAGCGAGTCGGCATTGTGACTTCGGGCGGCTGGAGCTTCACGCTGAACAAGAGTGTGGCGTTGGCTTATGTGCGACCAGAATTTGAGGCTGCGGGCACCAATCTTGAAATCGAGATTTTTGGGACTCGCAAAAAAGCTACGGTTGGGCAAGAGCCGTTGTTCGACCCAAAAAACGAAAGACTTCGGGCTTAATTTATTGGGCGGTTTGGTCGTCTGTGGCGTATCCTTTGGGGTCTAATTGAGAAGGGTTGCTGAGTGAAACTTAAATGGAAAAAAGGTGACACAGTCATCTATCCACAACATGGTGCGTGCATTGTTCTAAATATCAAACGCATGAAAGCTTTCGGCAAAACATCCGATTATTTGATTCTTCGTACGGTTATCAACGAGATGACTCTTTCGATACCGGTCGAGCAGATTTCGGCGGTTGGTGTGCGACCGCCAGTGTCTTCAAGTGAATTGCAAGATTTGGTTTCGGTTCTGTCAAAGGCCGATCCGCGTGTGCCGGCAAACTGGTCGCGTCGTTTCAAAAACCACCAAGAAAAACTCAAGAGTGGCGACGTTTACCAAGTAGCAGAGGTTGTGCGTAACTTGGCTGCTCGTGATCGTGACTCTGCACTGTCGGCGGCAGAAAAAACTATGTACGACCGCGCACGAGTCAATTTGATTTCCGAGATTCAGCCTGCACTCAAGTGCACTTCAGAAGAAGCAGAGGTGTATCTCGACAAAGCGTTAGAAAAAGGTGTGCTGAAGCCAGCAAAAGCGGCGACTAAGCCTGCCGCAAAAACTGCAGCAGCCAAAGCGGCGGCAAAACCTGCAGTCGCCAAGTCGGCAGCAGCCAAAAAGAAATAATTTTTTTCAAGTCTGAACTCAAATGAAAGTCGGATTTTGCGGACTCGGAGTAATGGGTGTCGAGATGGCGCGACATTTGGCTTCAAAGGGCCACGAAGTAACGGTCTATAACCGCAACACTGAAAAAGCAAAGAAGTGGGTTACTGCAAATGGCGGTTCGTTTGGTGCGACACCGCGTGCAGTTGCTGAGCAATGTGAAATCGTCATGGTTTGTGTTGGCAACGACAACGATGTGCGAAGTGTGGTGCTCGGCCCAGATGGTTTACTTGCAGGTTTGAAACCCGGTTCGATTCTTGTTGATCACACAACTGCTTCGGCAACACTTGCGCGCGAGTTGTCAGCAGAGTGCGCAAAAAAGTCGGTTGGTTTTATTGATGCGCCAGTTTCGGGTGGTCAAGCTGGCGCACAAAACGGTGCACTAACTGTTATGTGTGGTTGCGATGATCAAAGTGTTTTTGACCAGGCCCGACCCGTATTCGATGCATATGCCAAGGCGTGTCAACGCATGGGCAATGCCGGCGCGGGGCAATTGACAAAGATGGTTAATCAAATTTGCATCGCTGGTGCGGTTTCGGGTTTGGCTGAAGCGTTGAACTTTGCAGTTCGTGCGGGCCTAAACGCAGATCAAGTTGTTGAGGTTATTTCTAAAGGCGCCGCGCAGTCATGGCAGATGGAAAATCGCTCGAAGACAATGGTGCGCGATGAATTCGAATTTGGCTTTGCAGTCGAGTGGATGCGCAAGGATCTCGGCATTTGTTTTGATGAAGCAGCAAATAACGGCGCCGACCTGACGATGACAAAATTGATTGATGCTTTATACGCCCGAGTCATCGCTATGGGCGGCGCTCGCTGGGACACCAGCAGCCTGATGAAACTTCTAACTCACCCAGAAAAATAAGCGCAGGTTTGCGCAACAGCGCACCAGCTCATTTATGAGTTGAAGCGTGCGAACTTTTATTTACCGGAGGCGGCTTGGGCAAAAGCGTCGAGCAGTTTGTCGAGTTGTGAGTCAGTAATGACTAGTGGCGGACAAAAAGTGTTTGTGTCGGCGTTGATCGCCCGAGTGATTGCGCCCAGCTCGAGCATTCGGTCACGAATTTTGATATTGCTCTGAGTCGCATGCAAACCGGCAGCCCAAACTGCGCCATCGCCGCGCGCATGATCGATAACTCCATCTCGAGCCAGGGCTTTTAGTGCGTCGCCAATGCGTTGGCCAATGTGCTTGGCGCGATCTTGTAGGCCTTCGCGTTCGATGATCTCGAGATTTACGAGTGCCGCTGCACACGCAGATGCATGACCTGAATATGTGTAGCCATGTCGCAAGAAAAAATCTGGATCTGCTTCAAGAGGTTTGCGAACTGCGCTGCCAACAAATACGCCACCGAGTGGTTGATAGCCAGAAGTAACAGCCTTGGCAAAACACAACAAATCGGGATTGACCCCATAGAAATTTGAACCGAACCAAGTGCCAAGTCGAGCAAAGCCAGTTATGACTTCATCAAAAATTAAAAACGCACCGTGCTGGTCGCAAAGTTTGCGCAAGCCCTGCAAATATCCTGGCGTCGGCGGGTAAACGCCGCCTGCGCCTTGCAATGGCTCGGCAATAACTGCGGCAACCGTGTTGCCACGTTGTGACATCAAAATTGACATCGCTTCAAGATCGTCACTAGCAACTTGCTCAACATCTGGAACGAGTGGACCATACCCAACCTTGTTGAGCGGCAGACCCTGGGCACTTGTGCCGCCGTAATTTGTGCCGTGATAACCGCGCATGCGCGAAATAATCAGCGTGCGCTCGGGGTGGCCTGCTTGCACGTGAGCCAAGCGCGCTAACTTCATCGCCGAGTCCACGGCTTCTGATCCGCTGCCACAAAAAAAGACGCGAGCATCTGGCATCGGACAAATTGAAACCAATTTCGCCGCCAGTTTTTCAACTGGCTCGCTAGTAAACGGATCAAAAG
>CANKZL010000070.1 GCA_947488385.1 Acidimicrobiaceae bacterium
CACTCATCGCACCGGCAAAACTCACACGTTCACTTCGCGTTACCGGAATTCGACCTGACGGGTTTCATTTGATTGATGCCGAAATGGTGACACTTGAGTTGGCCGATGAACTTGTGTTAGATCCGACACGAAGTGGGCTCGAAATCGTTGGCAAATTTACTGGTGACGTTGAAAACTCGAGCGACAATCTCGTCTTACGTGCTCTTCGACTCGTCAATCGTCAAGCACACGTAACAATCACAAAAAATATTCCGTCGGGTGGTGGCCTCGGTGGCGGATCAGCCGATGCGGCTGCAATTCTTCGCTGGGCCGGCTTTACCGATTTAGTTAGCGCAGCAAAACTCGGCGCAGATATCGCGTTTTGTATGGTCGGAGGTCGGGCGCGGGTATCAGGAATTGGCGAGGTGATTAATCCGCTTAAAAAGATTTCTCAAAAGATCACCCTTGTTGTGCCACCGTTTCGCGTTTCGACACCAGCCGTCTACCGCGCGTACGACGAACTGACAGATTTTTGCAAGAAGCCGATTATGCATTCGGGAGTCAACGATTTAGAACCTGCGGCGATCAAAGTTGAACCACGACTCGCCGAATGGAAAAAGAAAATTGCGAACGCTGCAGGTGATGAACCGACGCTTGCTGGAAGTGGTTCAACTTGGTGGCTGAATGGTGAGTTCAATGACCTCGCCGCCAAACTTGCCGACGCGACAGTGCTCACCACGCAAACTAATTAGCGCGAAGCGTTCTATTTGTTGCGTTGATGACGGGTACGGCGAAGCATCTTCTTGTGCTTCTTCTTGCGCATACGCTTGCGGCGGCGCTTGACCAGTGATCCCATGACTCGCAATACGATATCTGACTCAGATGGGAAACGACACATAAAATTGGCTACCGTAGAGGCGTCAGCCAATACCCATTCCGGGGTCGTTCAATGGCAGGACAACGGGTTTTGGTCCCGTATATAGGGGTTCGAGTCCTCTCCCCGGAACTTTGATCGCGCAACGCTAGAAAACACGGCCACAAAGCGCGGGCCAGCGAACACGGTGCACTTTTGGATCGTGTATAAATTAATCGTGTCGGTTTACGCGATTGTCCTTGCCGCTGGCGAGGGAACCCGAATGCAATCGAATCGACCCAAACCTTTGCACATGATGTGCGGACGCCCGATGGTTATTCACGTGATTCACGCGTTGAAAGATTTGCAAGTGAACAAAACCGTGATCGTTGTTGGTCACGCCGCAAAGCAAGTAACCGAAGTTGTCGCACAGCAGTCGCCACCTTGGGCGCACACTGTTTTTGTAGAACAAAAAGTTCAGCGCGGCACGGGTGACGCAACAATCGTTGGATTGCAAGCCATCGACAGTGAAGTCGGCGCCGCGAGCGAAATGTCGGACACTTCAACCGTCATCGTGATGCCGGGCGATACCCCGCTGCTTAAAGCCTCGACAATTTTGGCTCTCGTCAACGAACACCAGAACTCAAAGAACTCGGCCACGGTATTGACGGCGTTCGTTGAAGAACCAACGGGATACGGCCGAATCGTGCGCGCTAAAGACGACCGCATTTTAAAAATTGTCGAAGAGCGCGATGCCTCACCAGAGATTCGTTCGATCAGCGAAATCAACACAGGTATCTATGCGTTTCGCCGCGACCTTCTCGGCCCAGCGCTGCGTCGCATATCGAACAAGAACTCACAGTCCGAGTACTACCTAACTGATGCACTCGAAGTGTTGGCCGGCATGGGTCACCAAGTTGGTTCGCACACCGCCCCATCTAACGAAGTCAGTGGCGTAAACGACCGTTGGCAACTCGCTTTGGCTGAACGCGAACTGCGCAGCCGAACGAATCAGGCATGGTTGATGTCGGGCGTGACGATGTTCGACCCGCGCCAAACATTTATTGACGTCACCGTCACGATCGGCAAAGACGTAACCCTTTTGCCGGGCACAATTTTGCAGGGTGATACGAAAATTGGCGACAACTGCGAAATCGGACCAAATACCCGACTCATTCACACAACCGTCGGCGCTGGTTCTCGCGTTGAAAACACGGTCGCCCAAGAATCAATTATTGGTAAAAAAGCCAAGGTGGGTCCGTTTGCCAATTTGACCCCAGGCACCAAAGTCGCTGACGGGGCAATCACCGGTTCGTTCTATGATGGCTCTAGATGAATAAGACGATTGACAAAGTCACTACGAAACGAATGGCCCTCTATTCAGGCCGAACACATCCAGCACTCGCCGAAGAAGTCGCACAACACTTAAACGTTCAACTCGGTGACGCGAACATTGTTGAATTCGCAAACGGAGAATTGCGACCAAGATTTGGTGAAAGCATTCGCGGTGGCGACGTGTTCATTATGCAAACACATTGCAGTCACGACGGTCGCAGCATCAACGACTCGATCATGGAGCAACTAATCATGATCGACACTGCGTATCGCGCATCAGCAAAACGCGTGACGGCAGTTTGTCCGTTTTATGGATACGCACGACAAGACCGCAAAGCCGAAGGACGAGAACCAATTACCGCCCGCCTAATTGCTGACATGTTCAAAGCAGCAGGTTCAAAGCGAATGGTTTCAATCGATCTTCACAGCGGACAAATTCAGGGTTTCTTCGAAGGTCCAGTCGATCACTTAACTGCAATTCCGGTTCTTGAGCGTTATGTTCGCGACAACGCACGCGAAGGCGTTGTTATCGTTTCGCCAGATGCAGGCCGAGTGAAAGTCGCCGAGCGTTTCGCTCAGCATTTGGCCGACATGAGCGCGGACGTTGCATTCATCAACAAGCGTCGTCCGAAGAACACGACAAATGTCGCCGAAGCCAAAGAAGTAATCGGTGAAGTCGAAGATCGACTTTGCATTCTTGCCGACGACATGATCGACACCGGTGGCACGATTTGTAGCGCCGCCGAACTTCTCTATGCGCGTGGCGCGAAAGAAGTTTGGGCGATGGCGACTCACGGCGTGCTTTCAGGGCCAGCAGTAGAGCGTCTCAACAAGTCGCGAATTTCGCGCGTCGTCTTGACCAACACATTGCCCTTGGCTCCCGAGAAGCGCATCGCCAAGTTTGAGATTCTGTCGGTTGCCAAGATCTTGGCTGACGCCCTCTCTGCAGTCTTTGAAGACACCAGCGTGAGCGATCTGTTCGGCGGCGAAAACCAGTCATAGCCCTGTGGCAACTATGGGCTTTCGCCCATAGAATACAAAGCCGTCAATTAGTTGACGTCAAATTCAATTCTCGGAGTCCTCATGCCTACATCACTCAAAACAAAAGTTGGTCGCACAATCGGCAGCGCAGAGTCGCGTCGCTTGGTTTTGGCCGATCAGATTCCTGCTGTTGTCTATGGACACGGAATGACTCCTGTAAAAATCACTGTCGACCGTCGCGACTTGCGCATCGCCTTGGCTGGCCCGGCTGGCGCCAACACAATTCTTGAACTTCAAGTTGGCGACGACAAGTACCCTGCCATCGTCAAAGAAATGCAACGCGACCCAGTTAAGCGCGTCGTACGACACGTCGACTTCATGCAAATTTCGCTCACCGAATTGATCACGATGGACATTCCAGTTCACCTCAAGGGCACAGCGAAAGCAGTTTTGGCCGATGGTGGTTTGGTTGACGCAACTGTGAACACAATTCAAGTTCGTGCAACTGCAACAAACATTCCGAACGAAATCTTGATTGACGTCACAAACATGGGCATGCAAGACGTGATTCGTCTTTCAGAAATTCAATTGCCGACTGGCGTCACTGCGGTTGGCGATCCAGACTTGGTAGTCGTAACCGTGCTCACAACCAAGATCGAAGAAGTCGCACCTGTTGTGGCTGCTGCGGTTGAAGGTGAAGCCGGTGCTGCTCCTGCGGCTGGCGCAACGCCAGAAGCTGGTGCTGCTTCTGCGGGCGACGCCAAACCATCGGCGTAAATCTAAAT
Organism: Acidimicrobiaceae bacterium; assembly: GCA_947488385.1. Lineage (GTDB taxonomy): Bacteria > Actinomycetota > Acidimicrobiia > Acidimicrobiales > Ilumatobacteraceae > BACL27. The sequence goes on from CANKZL010000070.1 coordinate 3,934, forward strand.
GGGACTGTTCGGTCGCACGAAGCGACCTGGGCGTCCTGAGCGTCGCGGCGCTGAATTCAACTTTTTAATAGTTGGACTAGGTAATCCCGGCTCGAAATATTCGCGCACACGACATAACGTCGGCTTTGAGACGATTGAGCTGCTCGCCAGTCGTCTAAATGCAACTTTGAAAGCAAGTCGTGATCGCGCACTGACTGCCGAAGTCAACTCGGGTGTTGGCACAAACTCAAAACACTTGTTGCTTGCGATGCCTACAACTTTCATGAACGAATCTGGCAATGCAGTCGGGCCACTCGCCCGCCGCTACGAGGTTGTCGACCCGTTGAAGATAATTATTGTGCACGACGAACTCGATCTAGAACCTGGCGTTGTAAAAATAAAATCAGGTGGTGGCCTAGCCGGGCACAACGGTTTGCAATCCATCACTCAACACTTAAAAACACAAGACTTTTTGCGCGTGCGAATCGGTGTCGGCAAGCCGCCATCAAAAGAGCAAGGCGGCGATCATGTTTTGTCGAAGATTCCGACGCGTGAACGCGAATTGCTCGACATTTCTGTGCAGGTTGCCGCTGATGCAGTGCAACTAATTGTTGCCGAAGGTCTTGATGCTGCGATGCGCAACATCAATGCCCGTTAAGTCGAGCCAACTGTGGTCGCACTAGGTGCTCTCGCACCAACTCTGAGTTTTGAGCCGGCGCTCAGCGCAGCCCTCGGGGCTCAAAGCGCATCGATCGTGTGCGCCGACCACGCCTGGCCATTACTTTTGGCGGGCCTCGCCCAACGCACCGAAAACGAGATCATTGTTGTCGCCACACCAACCGGGTTGATGGCCGGTCAACTACGCGACGACTTGGTCGCATTCATGAATGAACGCGATGTAGTGCTGTTTCCAGCATGGGAGACCTTGCCATTTGAAAGAGTCAGCCCGAATTGCGAGACGATGGGTCGACGACTTGAGATTTTATGGCGCGTTAAACACGACAAACCAAAAATCATTGTCACTGGTGTGCGAGGACTGTTGCAACACCTAAGCAACACAGTTGTTGAACCCATTGAAGTGAAGCCCAAGTCGCAACTCGACATGGATGAACTAATCACAACGTTGGCGCAATTTGGTTACCGACGCGAAGAAGTCGTTGAACACCGTGGCGAATTCGCCCGTCGAGGTTCAATCATCGACGTGTTTCCGAGCACCGCTGATACACCAATTCGAATTGATCTTTGGGGTGACGAAGTCGATCGCCTAACGACATTCAACGTCAACGATCAGCGCAGCACCGA
>CANKZL010000071.1 GCA_947488385.1 Acidimicrobiaceae bacterium
GTTCGCGGTGTGCTGACTCAGGAAAAGTTGTGTACACGAGAGTGCCGGCGATGATCGGGCCCAAGGTGAGCCAAGCCATGACTTGGCCGTAACTGATATCGCGATTCAGAAATACTCCTGCGCCGACAAGACCGATACTTCCGCCGATGAGTGATGCCGTCATGATCACGCTCGAGGCGAACGAGCGATGCAGCGTTGGAAACATCTCGCCGCGATAAACCGCCATCGCTGGATAAGCCAGACCGAGGCAGATGCCCCCAGAAAGCGAAGCAATCCACATCGGCTGACCGCTGGTACTAAAAGCCAGAGTGAGCAAAATCGCCCCAAGTGGAAACGTGATGGCTGACAACAGTCGACGTCCGCTTGAGTCGGCAACGCGACCACCGATCAACAGACCAATGGATGCAGGTGTGCCCGTGACCAAAGTGAACGCGGTGATGTCAATTGCCGAGTAGTCGCGCACGTCGCGCAGATAGCGAATCTGAAACACAGATGAAGCGGCGATAAAGACGTTGCCGAAAATTGCAACGAGGCTTTGCGTAAATAGTCGCGAGCGGTCGATGTGCGTTGCGGTCTCAAGTTGCTTGTCATGTCGCTCGATGAAGCGAGTTGTCTCAGGCAGTCGGCGTTGCAAAATCACAGCCAGCACCAACCAAATTAACGAGAGCGCATAGATGAATCGCCAAGATTCACGCCCGAGGTCGGCCAAAGGCAAAGCGCCAAGAGCGACAGCCGCACCAAAACCCGCGGCGAGAGCAAGCACGCTGATTGCCCACGCTCGTGACTCACTCGACATTTCTTCGGTGGCGACGATGCCAATCAGAATTGTTAGTACCAACGCCAAGGGGCGACCGATTGTTTGCGTGGCGACAAGAATCGTAAACGAAGGTGCGAGGCCACCGAGTGCCGTGATTATTGGCGCGCCGAATGCGCAGAAAACAATCAGTCGACGACGACCGATGCGGTCGGCGAGTGCGGCGAGAGGAAGTGAAATCAAAACTCCCCATCTGATGATTGCGGCGCCGATGCCTTGTCCTTGTTCGGAAATTCCAAAGTCTTCGGCGGCATAGGCGACTGTTTGTGTGAACAAAGTGTTTGCGTATGTTGCGGGCACGCAGGCCAAGGCGAGAAGCCACAAAATAGTGCGCTGGCGCGCAGTCAAGACGGGTCTGCGGGGTTTTCTGCTCACTGCGGGAGCATACTGAAATGTCATGAATAATGAGTCGCCACGCATAATTGTGCGCCGTTCGGGCCCACTTTCAGGCAACGTTCAGGTGCCAGGGGCAAAGAACTCGGTGCTTAAGTTGATGGCGGCAACTTTGCTTGCCGAAGGCGAATTTGTTTTGACAAACGTGCCGGCAATTGCCGACGTCGAGACGATGTCAGAACTTCTGGGTGCCCTTGGAGTGAAAACGAAATGGCTCGGGCCACATGAAATTTCGCTGACAAACTCGGGCAATATTTCAACCGAAGCGCCGTTTGAGAACGTCGACAAGATTCGCGCCAGCATCAACGTGTTGGGTCCGTTGCTGACTCATTACGGGCAGGCTTTGATCAACTGGCCTGGTGGTGACGACTTTGGTGGTCGACCGATTGACTTGCACATCAGCGGTCTCGAAAAAATGGGTGCAACAATCGAGCAAAATCTTTTAAACATCAATGCGTATGCCCAAGAGTTGCATGGCGCAGAGATCGAACTTTCATTTGCAAGTGTTGGTGCGACAGAAAACATTTTGACAGCGGCAATTTATGCCAAGGGCACAACCGTGATTGATAATGCCGCACGTGAACCTGAAATCGGCGACTTGTGCAACATGCTCGTGGCGATGGGTGCACAGATTGAAGGCATCGGCACTTCGCGACTTGTGATTCACGGATCTAAAAAAGGTTCGTTGCGCGGTGTGCGTCACGCTGTAATCAACGACCGTGTACAAGCAGCAACGTATATCGCAGCCGTTGCAATCGCTGGTGGCGATGTGCAAGTTCGTGGCGCTCGTCCCGAGCACATGGAGATGGTGATAAATAAATACACGCAGATGGGTGTTTCGATTTATCCACAACGAGATGGTTTGCGCGTCACGGCACCAGAGCGTCTTTCGGCGATTGATTTCGCGACGTTGCCGTATCCAGGAATTGCGACTGACTACAAGCCGTTGTTGGTGGCGATGAATTCTGTTGCGAGCGGCGTTGGCATTGTGACTGAAAATTTATTTCCGGGTCGATTCAGATACATAGAAGAGTTGTGCAAACTTGGCGCCGATATTCGCATCGACGGACACCACGCCGTGATTAAAGGTGTTGATCATCTAATTGGCACTGCGGTGACGGCGCCAGACATTCGTGCTGGGGCTGCGTTAGTCGTGGCTGGGCTTGCCGCGCACGGCGAAACAGTAATCAGTGAGATTCATCACATTGATCGTGGCTACGACGATTTAGTCGGAAGACTTAGCGGTCTTGGCGCTGACGTGACTCGCGTTTGACGCGACGCGTCGCCTGCCACAAGACCCCGATTATCACGAGAATTGGTCCCGCGACTAAGAGAATTTCATCCCAACCACCTTGGTGAGCAAGCACCCTCGTATCGTAGAGGGTTCAGGAACAACAAGGCAGGATAATCACGTGTCAATTCGTACCCAAGTAGAAGAGACGATCGAAGTCATTCGTCCTGCATTGCAGGCCGACGGCGGCGACATCATTCTGCGCGATGTTGACGAGACGACGGGCATCGTCAGCGTGACGCTTACCGGTGCATGCGGAACCTGCCCAGCATCTGATCAAACTTTGAAGGCGGGAATTGAGCGCATTATGCGCGACCGTATTGACGGCATCACTGAGGTTGTGGCGGTCTGATCAATGACAAAGTTGTCGTGACTCGATGAACGCACGCTCAACCGACGCGACAGAATTATTTAAGGATGCTTGCGCAGGTGACCGCGCGGCCCTCGCACGATTGCTGTCGCTGATCGAGCGCGGCGGCGACGACGCGCGAAGTGTCGGGCGGTTGGTGTATCCGAAAATTGGCAAAGGATATGTTGTTGGTCTCACCGGCGCACCGGGTGCCGGCAAGAGCACTCTCACTTCAGCTTTGATTAGTCATGTTCGCTCTTTGAAGCAAGAAGTTTCAGTTTTGGCGATTGATCCGTCGTCGCCGTTTACTGGTGGTGCGATTTTGGGTGACCGAGTGCGAATGCAAAGTCATGCAACTGACGCAGGCGTATTTATTCGCAGTATGGCGACGCGTGGCCATCTTGGCGGTTTGAGTCTGGCAACAAGCGAAGCCGTGCGTTTGCTCGACGCGGTTGGTTCACCGTGCACTTTGGTTGAAACAGTTGGCGTTGGACAAGTCGAAGTTGAAATCGCGCGCAATGCCGACACGATTGTCGTAGTTGTAAACCCAGGTTGGGGCGACTCGGTACAAGCCAATAAAGCAGGCTTGCTTGAAATCGCCGACATATTTGTGATCAACAAAGCCGATCGCCCAGGTGTTGATCAAACACGTCGTGATCTAGAGCAGATGCTTGAACTTTCAGACTTCACTTCAACGGCATGGCGCCCGATGATCGTGACAACCGTCGGAACAACTGGCCAAGGTGCCGATTCGTTGTGGGATGCGATCAATCAGCACCGGGCTCACGCAACGGCAGATGGCTCGCTTGCGTCGCGTCGAGAGCAACGCCTGCGCAATGAACTGCGAGCGATTATCGAACGTCGGCTTGAGCACCGAGCACGTGAAATTTGCACGGGCGAGCGGTGGGAAGCGATTCAAAACGAGATGTTGGCACATTCGCGTGACCCTTGGAGTTGTGCCGACGAAATGCTGGCCGGAGTTCTCTAATGCGAAAATTTGAATCGTGAAGCGAGTCTTCGCTTCACTTAACGAACCTGAGTTGCGTCGTGTTGTCGTCTCAAGTTTGACACTCGGTGCCGCAGTCGGTGTTTTTGCCTTGTCGTTTGGTGTTGCTTCAGTCAGTGCGGGGGCGAGTGTTTGGCAAACCTGCGCACTCTCGCTGTTTGTGTTTACCGGTGCGTCACAGTTTTCGGCGATGAGCGTGGTTGGTGCGGGTGGTTCGCTTGCTGCTGCGTTTGGTGGTGCTGTATTGCTTGCAGCAAGAAATTTTGTTTATGGTTTGGCGCTTTCATCTTCGGCGAATTCAATGGCAAAAAGTCTGCCGCGTCGATTGTTCGCCGCCCATTTTGTGATTGACGAGACGACCGCTCTTGCTCTTGGTCAAGAATCACCACGCTTGCGCAAAGTTGCATTCTGGACGACTGGCTTGGGCCTATTCACATTTTGGAATCTCGGTACTCTGATCGGAGCTTTGGCGGGCAGCGCGATTGATCCACAAAAGTTTGGTTTAGATATCGCATTTCCGGCGGCATTCATCGTGATGTTAATGCCGCACCTGCGCTCGAAACTTGGTCGACAAGCGGCCGTGCTCGGCGGCGCTTTGTGTTTGGTTTCAATTTCGTTTTTGCCGGTTGGTGTGCCGATCTTGATTGCAGCAATGGCTGTGCTGGTGGGGGTGCGCGGTGATAACTGAAGCACCAGCAAATTTGTGGATCATGATCATCGCGCTCGCAGCGAGTGCGTATCTACTAAAAATGTTTGGGCTCGTCGTGTTGGGCTCTCGGCAGTTACCAAAAGTTTTTGACAGATGTTTAGGATTAATTCCGGCTGCGTTGCTCTCTGCTCTGGTGCTCAAAGACACATTTTCGCTTGGCCAAAGTTTGGTTGTTGATGCTCGAGTGGCAGGTTTTGCTGTCGCTGTTGTTGCAGCATGGCGTCGCGCGCCGCTAATTGTTGTTGTTGTTTTGGCCGCGACAGCAACAGCGCTTGTTCGCGCTGTCTAAAACTTTGTAACTCAGTATTTAGCTTGCTAGTTAGTTAGCTACTTAGCTAGTTAGCGCAGAGAGCGGCCAGGCCGCGTAAATTTCGCTTCCAGATTTGGCGCAGAACTATTTTTCCGCCGATGAATGCGCCGAGTGGGCCGGCCAGAAACCAAGGAAAGATCAGTTCTTCTTCCCACTTAAAAAGAGTGCGTGTGCCGTTGTCGATCGGCTCAAGAGTGAACACGCCGCTGCCCGTGACGATGCCGATGTGTTTGACACCCATTGCTTTGCCCGGCACCCACTGGGTGATTTCCATTTTGTCGGTCAGGCGAATTGGGCCAACTTTTGTGTCGCACA
>CANKZL010000072.1 GCA_947488385.1 Acidimicrobiaceae bacterium
CGACCATGGCGTGCTTGGTTAATCCATAAACAGGGTCTGGCGCAATCTGAATGATGCCCGCAAGTGACGCTGTCACCAATATGTGCCCCGACTTGCGCGCGACCATACCTGGAATCACCGCGCGCGCACCAAACACGACACCATCTACGTTGATGCTCATGATTCGCTCGTAGGCATCATTGTCGACTTTTTCGAGCGGATAATTCGAGATGTTGCCGATCACATTTTGATGCGTTGACACGCCGGCGTTAAGACAGACAATGTCGAACGGCTCAAATGTTGGCAGCAGTTTGTCCCATGCTTGAGAGTCAGTTACGTCGAGATGAACATATTCGCCGCCAACTTCGACTGCAACTTGTTTGCCGAGCGTGTCGTTGACATCGGCAACGACGACTGTTGCCCCTTCGCGAGTGAACCTGCGCGCCATCTCGGCACCGATGCCGCTCGCACCGCCGGTAATAAATGCTCGTTGCCCTACTAGTTGCTGCGTTGTATTGTCGCTCATAACTCAGCCAAGTTTAACCCAGCCACCCACGAGGCCGCTCATGAAGCCACCGTCGACTTGAACGTCCGTCGCGTTTAACCATTCGAGGCTCGGGTCAGACAAAAACAAAATCACGCGAGCGATATCTGTCGCGGTTGCATCACGACCAGTCTCACGCGTCACTAAATCAAGTAGAGGCCCGACCGACTCACGAAAGTCTTTCAAAATTGGTGTCTGAACCGGGCCAGGGCTAACAGTGTTTACGCGAACACCGCGCTCGCGCAACCAATGGCCTTGTTGTTTTGCCATCACGACAACACACTCTTTTGAAAAATCGTATGCCCGTTTGCCATCCATCGGATGATCTTTGACCCACGCCACGCCAGTCTCGTAGTCGGGTGTTGCGAGCAGTCTCTGCACTTCGTCAAGGTGTGCGGCCCACTGTGCACCAGCGATTGACGCAACATGGGTCACCGAGCCACCGCGTCGAATTCGGTCAATCAACAAATCTGTGAGCAGGCGCAGACCAAGAACATTGACGCGCATCACAACTTCTGGATCAACCGTGCCGGGCACGCCAGCGATATTCAGCAATACATCAATTTCGCCGTCAATTTTTTTTACAGCCGCCGTGATCGTTTCTGGCTGTGTGAAATCAACTGCAATAAATTGTTCGACTTTAAGATCACTTGGGTTGCGATCAAGAGCGATAACTTTTGCGCCATCAGCGAGCAAAAACTCGGCTGCCTGTCGTCCGATGCCAGATGCGGCGCCAGTGACGACCACGCGCTTGTCACGGTAAACGGCATATTGTCCCATGACTCAGAATTTAACACGACGTAATCAACGACGTTTCTACGACATCTAGTGGGCGTTGAGGGACTTGAACCCCCGACCCTCTCCTTGTAAGGGAGATGCTCTAGCCAACTGAGCTAAACGCCCAAACTCTGAAAACTTCTTGCGAACCTCTCAGCGAATGAAACTCTTAGTGTATTGGGTTTTCTTTACTTTGTATCGACGACTAAAAATGCCTCGGCGGTTCGGCCCTCAGGCAAGCCGCCCGCCTGCGCAATCATCTCACCCCAACCACGCATTCGTGCCGGTAAGCCCGCGGGGTCAGAGTGCTGACTGTGGTGACACAGCAGGGCTGCAATCTTTTTATCTAAAACGTCTGTCGTATCGACAAAGTGTTTTGGATTCGGGCCGGCCATGATCCAAGTTTCAGGCACGGCATGTGGTGCGAGTCCGCGCTCGCTAAGCAACTCAGGAAACGCAAACTCGTTTCGCGCATCGGGATAAATCGCACACAATGTTGCTTCGCCAGTTGCCAAATGATCAGGATGGCTGGCATAAATTCGCGAATAGTTTCTTTCTGCAGATTGAGTCAACACACGATCTGGCTTGACACGGCGAATCACGGCGCTGATTTCGCGACGCAAATTCAAATCGGCAACGAGCGCACCATCTGGAAACCCGAGCCAATGCAATTCTGTAACCCCGAGCATGTTTGCCGCCGCCGTTTGTTCTTGGCGACGAATTGCTGCAACTTGTTCGCGCGTCACGGTGTTGTCAGACCCACCTGCTTGACCGTCGGTCACGAGGCAGTAAACAACTTCATTGCCTTCTGCGATCCACGTTGCAATCGTGCCACCTGCACCAAAGTCGACATCATCAGGATGCGCCGCGATCACCAAAATTTTCATCTGTACTTAAGTTAGATCGTGGTGCGATGCTTTTGCGAGCCGACCCGCGGTAACTCCGAGCACGACCGCGACTCCTGTGGCGCCAAGAATGCCGAGGCTGACAACTTTTTCGTATGGCGTGTCGGCCAATGTCGCATCAACACCAATCAAAGCCACGGTAAGCGCAGCCGCAGCAGCAAACCCAACTGCGAGCGCTTCAAAAGCCGAAATCTTGGAGATTCTCCGTGTCAGCGCAAGCACTCCGCCAATACCTAAGGCTTTGCCTACGACGATTGCAAGTATCGTCACAAAAATCAAGTTTGCCGGCGCACCGTCTGGCACCCGCACCGGAATCATCGTGTGCAAGAACACGAAGATTGGCAATAAAAGCGCCGCTACATACGGGTGAATTTTCTCTTCGACTCGTTCGGCAACCGATGGATTATCTGGATCAAAGTGCGGCACAACGAACCCAACCGCAAACGCCCCAAGCGATGGGTGCAACCCCGCGCGCAGCATCAACCACACGACCAGCGCAGTAGTAGCGAGTGTATAAATCACACCAAAATTGAACTTACGAATAGACCAAGCAAAGATTGCAACGACGGCAATTACCGCGAGCACATAAACAATTTTTGGGCTCTTGCCAGTTGTCGCGAGCGCCAACACTCCGCCAAGGTCGTCAAGAACAGCAACCGTTAATAAAAGTGCACGAATTACGTTACGAAATAAACCGAGTGCTGTGACTGCTGAAGCAATCGCGATATCAGTTGCAACTACGGCAACCCAACCATCGCGAGCCGCAGTTGGTGCTAGCGACACGAAAATCAATGCAGGAAAAAGCATTCCGCCGGCAGTAGCCATCAATGCCACGCGCAGAGTTGAGCCCGACAATGTTCCGCTTGCGAATTCACGCCGTAACTCAAGCCCCACTAAAAGAAAAAAACTGCCAATTGCGACTTCGCTAATCAACTCGGTAAAACTATTGTGCAGATAAAAATCGCTAAATGTGGCCAGCAATACGCCGAGAATCGCCGCACCAAAAATCAAACCCGCCGCCCGCACCTCAACGGCCACAAACCTCTCTAAAAACCCAACAGGGCTATATGGCTTTCGCTCTTTACGCTTCACGCGACGATTCTAGACAATGCAGTTCATCTAAACTTAATGAACAATGTCTGAACAGAAAGTGTTGTCGCAGTTTCGTCCCGAAGTTGACGGACTTCGAGCTGTTGCGATCATTCCGGTCTTGTTGTTTCACGCTGGTATCAGCGCATTTGCAGGTGGCTTCTTTGGCGTAGATGTGTTTTTTGTGATTTCGGGCTATTTGATCACAATGCAACTTGCGACCAGCGAGAAAACTGGCTTGCAACTACTGCGTAATTTCTATCATCGACGCATCAGGCGATTATTTCCTGCGATTGCCGTTGTCTCGTTGTCTACTGCATTGACTGCGTTTTTGATTATGACACCGTCACAGCTCAAACCATTTTTCTCGAGTTTCACCGCAACTCAAGTTTTCTTTCAAAATTTCTATCTTTGGCAAAACTCGGGTTATTGGGATCAATCTCTTGAAACAAGCCCGCTGATGCATACTTGGAGTTTGGCTGTTGAAGAACAGTTCTATTTCTTGTTTCCGTTTTTGTTCGTGTTTGCAAAGATCAGAAGGTCGACAAACGCTCTGATAACGATTGCCGGTGCAGTTTTTATCGTCAGTTTCATTGCGGCCACCACCAGACTCGGCACATCCAGCATCGGCGCTTTCTTCTTGCTGCCCTATCGCGCTTGGGAGCTAATGGCAGGTGCTCTCATCGCTCTATACGAGTTCAAACGACACAGCCAACCACAAACTCAACAACATCTTCGAAAAGCTGCAACAAATTTAGGTCTTGTCTTGATCTTGGTTTCAATAGTTGTCGGAGACAAAAACACGTATCACCCAGGTTTCTTGACTTTGCTGCCAGTTGTTGGAACGTCGCTTGTAATTGCGTTTGGTCGACTATCAAGTGTTACGTCGAAGATTCTCAGCAAACGCTTATTTACCGATATTGGCAAACTGAGCTACGGCCTCTACCTCTGGCACTTTCCGATTCTTGCAATCTGGCGAGTAAAAAAAGGAACTGAACTAGCCAACACCGAAGTTTTTGTGGCGATCATGGCAACATTTGTGCTCTCATATTTGATGTGGCGATTCGCCGAAACACCGTTTCGAGACCGCGTACGCACAAAAACTAGAACAGTTGCCTTCGTTGCAAGCATCGGTTTCGTAGCCCTCGTCACGATCGGAGTCGCTGGACAACAAACAGCCTTCGGTAAAACCTCAAGCAAGGAACTCGCATTGCTCGAAGCGCAAGCCAAAATTCCAACCGAAGAAGATAACTGTGAGGAAGTCGACTTTGAAGCACCAATTAGTGGTTGCGTAATTGGCTCAAATCAACTTGTTGGCAGTATGGGAGAAATCGTATTGCTCGGTGACTCACATGCAGGAGCGCTAAAAGATTCGCTTTCAAGCAAACTATTAGAACGAAACGTAAGTGGAATGAGTTTTGTCAAACCAGGCTGCCCTCCGGTCTCAGACATCATCATGGACCCAGTAGAGAAATTCAACTGCAACGAATTCAATCAGATAATTGACTTAGTTCTTAGAGAGTCAAAAATTACCGACGTGATTTTGTTTGCTCGTTGGACTTTTTACGTTGAAGGAACAAGATTCACTAACTACAAGGGCTACCGCGAAGACGGATATGAAGTTGAGTTCACTGCACCAAACACCTCGTTCAAATCAACCGAAGAGCGAATCAACTACCTTGGCGACCAAGTCAAACTGACAATCGAGCGACTCGAGTCAACCGGCAAACGTGTGCATCTTGTCTACCCGTTACCTGAGTTGGGGTGGGACCCAATTACATACGCCAAAGTCTTCATTGACCGTGGCGAAAG
>CANKZL010000073.1 GCA_947488385.1 Acidimicrobiaceae bacterium
TTCCGCAAGTCAATCTCGAAATTATTGAACCGGGTCCCGAGAGTCACGCAATCACGATGCGGGTGCACGAACGTGGCGCTGGCATCACTCAGGCTTGTGGCACGGGTGCTTGTGCGAGTGCATGGGCAGCCAGCAAGTGGGGTCTCGTGCCTACATCGGTGCGCGAGGTTCTCGTTCATCAACCAGGTGGTGACGCGAGCGTGCGACTGAACCATCCTCAGGCTGGTCACGTCACGCTGATTGGTCCTGCGAATTTTTCTTCGCGTCACAACCTCGAGTTAGTTCTGTGAACACCCCGTATCAGGAGGCGCTCGGTTCAACACTTATTTCGCGTGGTATTCGCGAGCGCATCATTTTGGTTGCAGTCACAATGTCTGACCGCACTGACGACGAAACACAAGAATCACTCGACGAACTCTCGCAGCTAATTGATACTGCGGGCGCCGATGAAGTTGCCCGCGTTACGCAACGCCGTGACTCGCCAGACAGCACCTATTACATCGGCAAAGGAAAAGCAGAAGAACTAAAAGAACTTTGTCTGGCTCTTGACTCTGACACTGTTGTATTTGACAATGAACTTTCGCCTGCTCAGCAGTTCAATTTAGAAAAACTCTTAGGTCGCACGGCACTAGATCGCACAGCGGTAATTCTCGACATCTTTGCGCAAAATGCCCACACGCTTGAAGGTAAAGCACAAGTAGAACTGGCGTTGCTTCGTTATCGACTGCCACGCATTCGACGCGGCGCAAAGGCAGGTTTGTCGCAACAGGCGGGTGGCATCGGCGCTCGAGGTCCTGGTGAAACAAAACTTGAAGTTGATCGTCGTCGTATTGGCGAACGCATCAGTCGACTTGATCGCGAACTCGACAATTTACAAAAGACACGACAAGAACAGCGCAAGGGTCGTGAGCGCAGTGGTCTGGGTTCAGTAGCAATCGTCGGCTACACGAACGCCGGTAAGTCGTCATTGCTAAATCGACTTACAAGTGCCGGAGTTTTGGTTGAGAACCGTTTGTTCGCCACACTTGACCCAACAACACGTCGACTCGCGCTTCCTGGCGGTGAGCCCGTTCTCTTGTCTGACACCGTAGGTTTTGTGCGCCGCTTGCCGCACGGACTAATTGAAGCGTTCAAGAGCACACTCGAGGTTGCGGTCAACAGTGATTTGCTGGTGCATGTTGTTGATGCGTCGGCGGTAGATCCAAACGGGCAGATCGCCGCGGTGCGCGAAGTGCTCACAGAAATCGGCGCCGAGAATGTTCCAGAACTTTTAGTTATCAATAAGTCAGACCTTGATCCAGATGAAGCCAAACGACTCGTGTACGAACACCGTGGCGCCGTCGCCTTTTCGGCAATGACAGGCGATGGAATGAACGAACTATTGCTGGCAATCGGCGATCGAATGCGCGCCCTGACTACGGTGATTGAATTGTTAATACCGTATGACCGCGGCGATATCGTCGCGACGGTTCATAGAGAAGGTGAAGTTGTGTCGACTGCTAACGAAGACAATGCAATGCGTGTTCGGGCGCGTCTTGCTGACGCCAGCGCCGGGCGACTCAGTGAATTTGTGGTGCGAAAGTGACACAGGGTTTTACGCCTCCGCCGTATCCATACGATCGGCTCGACAAGTTCAAACCTCTCGCTCAAAAACATGAGGGCGGTCTTGTTGATTTGTCGATTGGCACTCCATGCGATGCGCCCGCGCCTGCAGTTATCGCGGCCCTCTCGAATTCAAATGCCGAGCGGGGTTATCCACCCAGCATCGGTTCAGATGCATTGCGCAATGCCGCTCAAGCATGGATGCAACGTAAGTTTGAGATTTCAGTTCCGACATCGCAGATTGCCGCTTGCATTGGTAGCAAAGAGTTTGTCGCAACAACGCCGCAATATTTGAAACTTCGATCTCCCGATCGAGACACCGTGTTGTTTCCTGCAGTGTCGTACCCAACTTATGAAATGGGTGCAATTTTGGCTGGTTGTCGACCAGTGGCCGTACCAATGACCGCAACCGGAGGAATCGACACTTCAAAGATTGCTGCTGGCGATGTAAAGCGTGCATTGATGATCTGGAGCAACTCGCCGAATAATCCAACCGGCGATCTAGATGACTTAAAAGCACTTGCTACATGGGGACGAAAAAATAGTGTGCCCGTGTTTAGCGACGAGTGTTACGTCGAATTCACGTGGTCGCGCAAACCTGAGACTATTTTGCAACACGGTCTTGATGGTGTCGTTGCGTTGCATTCGTTGTCGAAGCGTTCAAATTTGGCTGGGGTTCGTGTCGGTTTCTACGCAGGCGACAAAGAAATCGTCGACTATCTAAAAGAAGTGCGCAAACACGTTGGCATGCTCGTACCTGGTCCAGCTCAAGCGGCTGCGGTAGTTGCGTTCGGTGATGACGAAAGCGTCAAACTGCAACGTGATGTCTATCTACGCCGTCTAGAGACTCTTGCCACCGTGTTGTCAAAGTGGTCGGGTTTCAACATTGATTTGCCAAGTGGCGGTTTCTATTTGTGGTTTGACGCCAAAGATGGTTGGGAGTTCGCCGAGCGAGTTGCGAAAGAAGGCGGTGCACTTGTAAGCCCGGGCGACTTTTACGGTGCGGGTGGCGCAAACAATGTGAGAGTCGCAGTAGTTCAGCCTGACGACAAGATTGCGTTGGTGGCCTCGCGTCTCGCACGCAAGTAGAATTAAGAGAAATTAAATTAAGTTAAGGACCTCATGTCTAAAGTCTCAAAAGTTTCTTTCGTAGCCGTTGTTGCAGCAATCTTTCTCGCGAGTTGCGGGCTCGACGTCGGTGGCGACACTTACAACGTGCCAGCGGTAACTGAAAACGGTGTAACTCTTGACGCGACTGGTTCTGTCAAAGTTGTGCCAGATGGTGTGCAGTTCAATTTTTCTGTGTTTGCTGTTGAGGCGACCAGTAAGTCAGCAAGTGAGCGTGCCAATGTTTTGGCAAGTCAAGCCCGAGAAGCCCTTGACGCCTCGAACATCGACAAAGAAGATGTTTCCACACAAAACGTGAACGTGTATCCAGAGTATTCGTATTCTCCAGAGGGCAAACAGACTTTGATCGGCTTTCGGGCGTCACAGTCGTTCGCAGTCACGCTTCGTGACACCGAAAACGCAGGCGCAGTGGTTGACGCAGTCTTGCTTTTGGTTGGCACTGATTTGACGATTGATACTCTGTCCCCAATCTTGCTCGACACTTCAGATGCGCTCGAGCAAGCTCGTGAGAATGCGATCAAGTTGGCAAAAAAGAAAGCTGAAGATTATGCCGATCTTCTTGACGTCGAGTTAGGTGATGTCATTTCGGTTCGCGAGTTTTCAGGTTCGTCTTCGATACCGCAGCCTTGGTTGCGAGACATGACAACTGCAGACTCTCTTGAGTCAACAAAAACAGTTGTCGACCTTGGCACTCAAGAAGTGACGGTTACTGTCGAAGTGCGCTGGGCGTTTGACCGCTGAGATCTAATTGCATCACCGTGTGGTGCAGCCCCAAAAAAATTGTGTCACGAATTTTGATCCAGCCTTTTGTTTCGTACCACGGTTGCGCGTGTTCGGTATATAAAAACAGTTTCGTGTAGCCCAGTTCGCGAGCGCGATTAACTACGTTTGCAACTAGAGCAGAACCGACGCCGAATTTTCGCGCGTCTGGCGTGACAAATACGGCTGCCAACCACGGGCCTGGTTCAGGCGCATCTGGCAATTCATCGTCGTGAACAAGTGTCGCCACGCCGAGCAATTGATCATTGTCAGTTACGGCGGCAAATACTTCAAGAAGTTGCTCTGGCTTGCTTCGGGCGAGTGCATATTGATCTAAATACGTCTGCACGGTGTCGCTCGGAAACTCGTGCTCCCAGGCTTCAAACGACCACTCGGCTGCTTGTTGCCAGTGCTGCTCTAAATCAGCAAGCGGTGCAACTTTGAACGAGATCATATTTATATCCTAAGGTTTTGTGTGTGAGCACAATCTCTTCGCATCAAGGGATTAGCCACGGCTACTTATCTGCAGCACTCGCGAAGTTGACGAACAATCGGCAACTAGATATCAGATCAGTTTCACCAATTGGCACTGGTCAAATGGCAGAAAGTTACCGAGTCGAATTTAGTGAACCGATATCGCAAAGCTCGAACAGTGCGAAAAGTGTTGTAGTGAAAGTGCCCTCGCAGAGTCCAAGTAGTCGTGCGGCTTCAAAGATCACTCGCTGTTATGAACTTGAAACAAGTTTCTATTCGTCTTTGAAGTCTCATGTTTGGGTTAATGCGCCAGAGTGTTTACATGTTTGGTACGACGCCGCAAACGACGACTTTGTGCTGGTTCTTGAAGACATCGTGGGTGCGACACAGGGCGACCAGATTGCTGGCGCTTCATATCAACAAGCAGTGTCGGCGATTGATGAACTAGTGAAACTGCATGCGCCACTATGGGGATCAAAGTCGTTGGGTGACTTCGCCTGGCTTCCGACACACTCAGGGCGAACCGACAACGGAGGTGGCGAATTGTTGCGTTCAGTATTCCCAACTTTCGCTAAGCGGTTTGAAGGCAAAATCTCAAGCGAAATATTGCTGGTAGGCGAGCGATTAATAGCCAACATTGAAAAGTACAACGCCGCGTTCCCGAAGATTGTGACAGTTGCTCACCGCGACTTTCGGCTCGACAACTTGCTGTTCGCAACTCGTGATGGTGAAATCGATGTCAAAGTCGTAGATTGGCAAACTGTGGCGGCTTTGCCCGGCGTTAGCGATCTGAGCTATTTCATCGGCGCCAGTTTTAACGTTGACGACCGAAGAAAGTTCGAGCAAGATCTAGTTTCTTGTTACAGCGCTGGCCTCGGCAAAAACAAAGTTGTGCTTGAATTAAATGAATTATGGTCGCAGTACCGCTTATTTAGTGCTGCTGGCTACATCATGGCTATCGTCGCATCTGTGCTTGTTAAACAAACAGATCGTGGTGATTTGATGTTCGCAGCAATGGCCAATCGACACGGTCAGCAGATGATCGACCTCGAGTCCGAAAAGCTCTACGTCTAGAAACGAGTACGAAAATGGCAAAGTTCACAGCACTCGACGAACGATT
>CANKZL010000074.1 GCA_947488385.1 Acidimicrobiaceae bacterium
CCAGTTGCCAGTGCCTCAACGATTACATAGTCGCATTCAGCAATCACTCGCGAAAGGTTTTCAAATTGCACCAAAGTTGCATTCACATCCATTGACAACAAACGATCAACCGCAGCATCGCCATCTCCATTGCTCTCGACAACAAAAATCTTTAAATCACTTCGCGTTGCCAGCGCGTGCAAAATTGATGTGGGCCAACCAACAACGCAAATTTTTGCATCTTGTGGCACGGCATCGCGCAAATTTTTTATTGTTGCGTCGCTTCGAATCTCTTCTTCACATTTTTGAATTGCCTCAAACGGGTCGGCTGCGTTAATCGTGTGACTGCACAACCACCACAGCGGCCCGACAGTTGGGTGGCTTTGCACGATTCGTCGCACAGCCAAAACGATTCCGGCCGGCTCGTGACTCAGGCCACTGAGCGCCGCCGCGGTCTCGCGCACCAGCGAAACAGGGTCTGCCCCACGTGCCCGCGCCACATATCTCAAATGCTCAATCGGGTGCATTTCCGAAACGCTACTGCCGACTTGCTACGGTCTTTGCTGATGATTATTTCACCTTCTCTAGATACGCAGATTCAATCCCTGAAGGGCGATGCTCGCCCACTTGAAGAATGGTTGACTACTTTCCACTTAGCGACAATCGTGCTCGATCCATTCACGAACGAAAGTGCGTGGATCTTGCCAACCGCAGTTCGCATCTTGCGTCAGTTCGCTGGTGCATCTGTTCGTACCAACTTTGTAATCACCTCGACACCCGACGAAGCGCGTCAATTCTTGGGGCCATACGCCGATGAGTTTCTCGTGTTTTGTGATCCTGCTCGAACATTCGTCAAACAACTCTCACTGACAGAAATTCCGGCATTTGTTTATGTGCAGATCAACGGCACGGTTCCAGTGAGCGCGCAAGGATGGAATGCCAAAGAATGGAGCAGTGTCGCTGAGCACATCGCCACCGCCGTCTCTTGGCGTAAGCCAATCATTCCAGTTTCGGGAGACCCTGGTTCGTTCAAAGGTTCCCCCGCACTCGCCTGACTGTGTTTTGTCAATAACCTGTAGTTGTGGCAAACAAACAACCTGAGCCATTTGTCAATTCACCATTGCTGCCACTCGGTCCAGATAAAACCGTTTATCGAAAAATCTCAAGTGACGGCGTCACCCTAGAAAAAACAAGTCTCGGCACATTCGTGCGTGTTGACTCAAGTGCGATCACGTTGCTCACCGAGCACGCAATGCGCGACATCGCTCACTTGTTGCGCACCGAACATTTGCAACAACTCGCCGACATCCTCAAAGATCCTCAAGCCAGCGCCAACGACCGCTTCGTGGCTCTTGACTTGTTGAAAAACGCTGGCATTTCTGCAGGTGGCGTTCTGCCGATGTGTCAAGACACAGGCACGGCAATCGTCAAAGCATCAAAAGGTCAGCTCGTGTTCACCGGTGGTGGCGACGAAGAGGCAATCGCCAAAGGCATCTACAACACGTATCAGACATCTAACTTGCGATACAGCCAACTAGCACCAATCTCAATGTTCGAAGAAGTAAACACCAACACCAACTTGCCTGCTGAAATAAAAATCTCAGCAACTGACGGCGACGAGTTCAAATTTCTTTTTATCGCCAAAGGCGGCGGCTCAGCCAACAAGAGTTATTTGTTTCAAGAGACAAAAGCTTTGCTCAATGAAAAAGTCTTACTGCCGTGGCTGTTTGACAAGATGCAAACTCTTGGCACGTCGGCTTGCCCGCCGTATCACCTCGCAGTTGTTATCGGTGGCACATCTGCCGAGTATGCAGTCGAGACAGCGAAACTTGCCAGCACAAAATACTTAGATTCATTACCGACAAAAGGTTCTCGCACCGGTCACGCTTTTCGCGACATCGATCTCGAAGCCAAAGTTCTCAAACTCGCCCAACAAACCGGCATTGGTGCACAATTCGGCGGCAAATATTTCTGTCACGACGTGCGCGTCATTCGCCTGCCGCGACACGGCGCAAGTTGCCCCGTAGCCATGGCAGTTTCTTGCAGCGCTGATCGCCAAGCACTGGGAAAGATCACAAAAGACGGCATCTTTCTCGAGCAACTCGAACAAGATCCGGCAAGATTCTTGCCCGAAGTAACGACCGAAGAACTTTCAACAGATGTCGTGAACATCGACTTGAATCGACCGATGAGTGAAATTCGCGCCACGCTTTCGAAATACCCGGTTAAAACTCGCATCATGTTGACTGGCCCGATGATCGTCGCTCGAGATCTCGCCCACGCAAAACTCAAAGAGCGCATCGACTCTGGCAAAGGTCTGCCTGACTATCTAAAGCAATATTGCGTCTATTACGCCGGACCAGCAAAAACTCCAACAGGTTTCGCTTCAGGCTCTTTTGGCCCGACAACTGCTGGTCGCATGGACAGTTACGTCGAAGAATTTCAGCGTTTGGGTGGCAGCTTGGTGATGCTCGCCAAAGGCAACCGTTCAACTCAAGTGACACAAGCCTGCAAAACTCACGGTGGTTTTTATCTGGGATCAATTGGCGGCCCCGCTGCACGTCTCGCGCAAGATTGCATCACCAAAGTTGAAGTACTTGAATACGAAGAACTCGGTATGGAAGCCATCTGGAAAATTGAAGTCAAAGACTTTCCTGCGTTCATCGTTGTAGATGACAAAGGAAACGACTTTTTCGAGATCGTCAACACGACTGCTCTCGGCACACCAGTTCAAATTCGCAAATAGTGTCGCTCGTCGAAGAAAGAATTACTTGTCCACTGGGTCAATGGACGGGTGAAGTCGGTCGTTGCCAACTGTGCAACAAATTAATCGAGTCAACTCGCCGTCGAACCTGGTGCTCCGATAAGTGCGGTCGCGAATGGCAACGCAATCACATTTGGCGGTTTGCTCGCTCGGCTGCCAAACGTCGGGCAAAATATCGCTGTCAGCGACCTGGCTGCTCGGCCGAGCGACGCGACTGTGAGGTCAACCACATCACCGCACGACAAGGCGGCGGATACGGCCCTGGTTGCCACCACCACTTGAACCCTGACAAAAATGGCGTAGGTGGTCTAGAAGTTCTGTGTCACGCCCACCATGCGCAAGTCACCGCGGCTCAAGCCAAAGCCCGAGCAGCCGTTCGCGCCGAAGCAAAAGCCAAAATTAAAACAAAAACGACTAAAACCAAAACTAAAACCAAAAAATTAAAGTAACGACTTCATCGCCTCGCGTGTCGCCGCAATTTCATCAGGATTGCTGCTGAATTCAACTGCTGCAAAGTCAGTAACACCGATACCTGCTAAATCAGCAACTCGCTGTTTTACTTGCTCTGCGCTACCCGCGATAACAATGTCGGCTGGCCCAGCAGCACCTTCATGATCAAGCATTGCGCGATAGCTCGGCAGATGACCATAAATCTGAAACACTTTTGCCGCAACTTCTGTCACCTTGGCTACGTCTTTGGTCACGCAAACAGGTAACGCCGCAATCACTCGCGGCATTTTTCGTTCGGCTTTCTTCGCCGCTTCATTAATCGTTGGTACCGTCAGTGAACTCAGCGTCTTTGGCCCCGTACACCAGGTCAAAGTTCCGTCGGCAAGAGTGCCAGTCACACGCAACATCTGCTCGCCTAGCGCGGCGACTACAACAGAAAATGGTGACGAACCAACACCTGTTAGTGATCCGCGCGTTGTCAACGTCTCACCCGAAAAGTTTGCAGCCTCTCCACGTGCGAGCGGCATCAAAATTGAGAGATACTCGCGCAAATGCCGCACGGGCTTGTCATAAGACAGACCAAGCATTCCCTCGACAACAACTTTGTGGCTTAAGCCGATACCTAGACAGAGTCGACCTTTTGAGGCTGCGTTCACCGTGTGGCATTGCTGGGCAATCGCCATTGGATGTCGCGGGTATGTCGGCACAACACTCGTGCCGATCTCAATTCGTGGCACTTCACGCCCAACGATTGCTAATGCAGTCAATGCGTCATGACCAAAAATATTTGGTGCCCAATAACTTGCAAATCCGTCGCGTTCAGCTTGTCTTGCTTCTGCGACTACGTCATCGATCGTCCCCGAATTTACTGTCCCACCAAAGATTCCAATTTTCATAATGTTCCCTTTATTCAATGATTTGTGAATGACGTGTTACGGAGTTGAGCTAGCAGTTGGTTCATTTACCGTATCAACTGGCGCTGGCATCACATCTTTGGCAGCTGCCGAGTCATCACGAAATTTTGACTCAAGACATGCACCATCGCGATACGGAGCAATATCTAGTGCTCGTGCAACCGCAACCGCAAAAACACTTCGCCCTTTAGGTGAAAGATGCACCCCGTCATTGTTCAGCACCCCTTTGGCTTTTGAAATCATCTCCCAATCCAAAAGAGAAACGTTTTCAGACTCACCAGCGACAACCGAAATAGCTGCATTCACTTCGCGCTGCGTGGTGCGAAATATCGACGTCGTCACTAACAACACTGGACGAGGTGCAAGTTTCTGCACAATTTTTCGAATCTGCTTGGCATACGAATCTTTGTTGCCCTCATAGTTTGTGCCTAAGAAAACCACGGCGGCATCCCAGCCGGCTTCTGCATTAAGTCTCTGATCTAAAACTCGCACACCAAACTCGGCGAACCTGCTCGCTTCTGCTTCAATTGCAACTTGCCAACCCAATGGCACGAGAGCGTCACACATTTCGTTTCCGTATCTACTTGAAGTAGAAGCCAAGATTGAATCGCCGATCATTAACAGTCGATTTCCGCTCACCTTCGGGCCGATCAGTCCACCTTTTACTTCGGGGAGTTCAATTTCAAAACCCTCCGGCAGAGTTATCGCCGTACCGAAGTCGTATCCGGGTATTCGACCAACCCCTGATAAAACATCCGAGTCGCCGTTGCCACCAATACTCAACGAGCCACAACCCGCCAAAATTGCTACGGCAACGACACCAAAAAGTTTTTTGATCAAGCCACCGACACTTCAACTCGCGCATCGTTAAAACACGCACCACTTGCCAAATCGTTAAGGTGATCGGGAGCAAAAGCATTGGCCGTCAAACCGGTTTGCGTTGCGCGCA
>CANKZL010000075.1 GCA_947488385.1 Acidimicrobiaceae bacterium
GAAGCCTGGAAGCTTGGCGCAACAGAGGTGACACTGCAAGGTGGAATTCATCCCGATTTTGATGGTGACTATTACATAGACGTCGCACGCGCCGTCAAAGATGCCGTGCCCGAGATGCACGTGCACGGTTTTACTGCGCTCGAAGTAACTGAAGGTGCTCGTCGTCTCGGTGAGCCACTGCGTGAATACATTTTGCGTTTGAAAGAAGCAGGCTTGGCATCACTGCCAGGAACAGCTGCTGAAATTTTGGATGATGACGTGCGAGCGATCATTTGTTCCGACAAAATCAACACCGAAGAGTGGCTTGAGTGCCATCGGGTCGCTCACAAAGCTGGCTTGCGATCGAACATTACGATCATGTTTGGTTCAGTCGAACACCCAATCAGTTGGGCAAAACACATCGTGCGCACACGCGACCTACAAAAAGAAACTGGTGGATTCACAGAATTTGTGGGTCTTCCGTTTGTACACATGGCCTCGCCGATCTACTTGCAGCACAAGTCGCGTCGTGGGCCGACCTTCAGAGAGACCTTGTTGATGCATGCGATTGCACGAATTGCCTATCACGGACTGATCGACAACATTCAGGTTTCATGGACCAAAATTGGCAAGGCTGGCGCGGCACAACTTTTGCAAAGCGGTTGCAACGATCTCGGCGGAACATTGATGAACGAAAACATTTCACGCGCCGCTGGTGCAAGCCACGGTCAAGAAATGACAGAAGAATCATTCAGAGAAATTGTCGAACCTCTCGGTCGAACCTTGCAGCAGCGATCAACTGTTTATGGCAAAGACCCAGTTTTTGTGGCGCACTAAGCGCTAAAAATTTTAAAGCCCTGAAACGGCGCGGGTTTGCTCGATGTCGTTCTTGAGTTGCATCTTCAACGCATCGATGTTTTCAAATTTACGCTCGCCTCGCAAAAAGTGAGTAAACGAGACACGAACGCTTTGGTCATAGAGGTCGCCCGAAAAATCAAGTAGGTGCGCTTCTAGCAAAGAGTGATCGGCGTGTTCATAGAAAGTTGGACGGCGACCCAAGTTGATCGCACAAACATGCTTCGAACCATCTTGATGCACGAGCACACCTGCATAAACACCATCTGCGGGAATGCAGATTGCTTTTGGCACTTCAATATTCGCAGTCGGAAAACCAATTGTGCGTCCTCGCTCGTCACCGTGCACTACTTTTCCTCGAACCTCAAAGTGATGCCCGAGCAGTTGTGTTGCTAATTCAACTTGCCCACCAGCCAGCGCTCGCCGAATCGCAGTGCTACTGACCGGCTCATCTACCCCGTCTCCACGAGCGATCAACTCGATTGGCGTCACATCAAAATCAAACTTCGGGCCAAGTTCTCGTAGTAGCGCGACATTGCCACCACGCTTGTGACCAAAGTGAAAGTCTTCGCCGATGATCACACGCTTGGCTGATAATCCATCAACCAAAACTCTCTTCACGAAGTCGCTCGGTGCCTCGCGGCTTGACTCTTCATCAAACTTGACAATGCAAGTTGCATCAAGACCCGTGGCTGCGAGCAATTCAAGTTTTTGATCCAGATCGGTGAGCAGCAATGGTGCCGAAGCGGGTCTGACGACGCTTGCAGGATGGCGATCAAAAGTAACAACCACGCTGCGAGCATCAAGAATTTCTGCCTGTTGGCGAACTTGCTCAATGACTGTTTGGTGTCCTCGGTGCACGCCGTCGTATGCCCCGATTGTCACGACACTGCGACGCCGAGCAGCATTTTTGCCGAAATCAAAACTCGTGTCGTTGAGAATTTGCATTGAAATCACGATACTGCGTTGGCCATTACGACGCTTGGCTTGGCTCGCCCAGACGCACTTTGTTCGTAGATCGCAAGTACCGAGTTGTTCTCGTCGACCAGCACCCACGGCGCTGGTGAGTCAAACTTTTCGAGTTCACGACCGTTTTTGATCATCGCTTGCATTGCCTGGTCGGCCACAACGCGACTCATAGTGCGCACTGCTGTGATCGGTGGGTGAACTACAACATCTTCCAACGGCGACGCTTCGCTTTGCTGAAAATCGCTCACGGCAGTGCGACGCAAATTACGTAGATGCGCCGAACCCCCGAGTGCCCGACCTAAGTCATCGGCCAATGACCTTATATATGTGCCAGATGAGCACCGCACTTCGACATTCACAACGCCAGGTTCAGGCATTTCAAGAACTTTGAATTCGTGAATCGTAAGTGCTCGCTCGGCGCGTTCAACTTCGACGCCCTGACGCGCGAGTTCATGCAACCGAACACCACCGACTTTCAAAGCAGAAACCATCGGCGGCACTTGTTTTATCTCGCCGACGAAATTTTGTGCGACCACACGGCGAATTTCTTCAAGCGTGATGTGCGACATGTCGTGTGTGGCAGTAACTGTGCCAGACGAATCAAGTGTCGATGTAGCGGTACCTAAAACAATTTGCCCCGTATACGTTTTGTCTAACCCCGAAAGAAATGTCAACAACCGTGTGACGTAACCAACACCAACCAACAGAATTCCGGTTGCATCTGGGTCAAGAGTGCCCGCGTGACCAATTCTTCGCTCACCAAGTTGTTTGCGCAATACGTTGATTACATCATGGCTTGTCATGCCCGATGGCTTGTCGACGATGACGAGCCCGTGTCGTGTTGGTGGCCTACGCCGAGCCACGGAAATTAACTCTCAGACTTCTTGTCGCCGAAAAGTTCTTTGCGTCTAATTTCGTCTTGACGCAACACTTCTTCAATGCGTTGTGCCGCACGGATTGCATCATCAGGGCGAAACTGCAATATCGGTGTGCGACGTGCACGAACTTGATCGGCGATAACTGACTGCAGTCTTTTGCGATGATCGTTTAGCGCCTCAAGGATCAACTCATCGCCCTCGACGCCGTGTATCGAGTCATAAAAAACGATGCCGCGGTTCATTTCAGAGTCAACGTCAACAGTCGTAATTGTCAGGAAACCAAGTCGCTCGTCGTCAATTTTGGTGAGTTCATCGGCAATGACTTCACGCAACGTTTCGCTCAACCTTGCGGTACGCGCAAAGCGCCGACGAGTGTCGGTTCGCGCCGGTTTCGAGCGTCGTCGCTGATTAGCCATACGCCGTTTAGGATACGGAGGTCATGGGCTCAACAACAGACACGCCTCAACCGGGTCGCGGAGGGTCAATCCCCGCCTATCGATATAACGCTTTGCTGGCAGCCAGTATCGAAGAGAGGTGGCAAAACCACTGGGATGAAAATCACAGTTTTGAAGCGCCAAATACAGCCGGCCCCCTGGCCGACAAAGCAGCAGTAGCAGGCCGCGAGAAACTATTTATTCTCGACATGTTTCCGTATCCATCGGGCGCGGGTCTGCACGTTGGTCACCCACTTGGTTACATCGCGACCGATGTTTTTGGTCGCTTCAAACGCATGACCGGAAAAAATGTTTTGCATTCAATCGGTTACGACTCATTCGGTTTGCCTGCCGAGCAGCACGCAATCGTGACGGGCATTCATCCGCGGATCAATACCGAGTCGAATATTGCAAACATGCGCCGACAACTTCGACGTTTGGGTCTCGCCCACGACCAACGGCGCAGTGTCAGCACGACCGACGAGAGTTACTATCGCTGGACGCAGTGGATCTTCTTGCAGATTTTCAATTCTTGGTACGACGAGAAACTTAAAAAAGCCCGCCATATTGATGAGCTCCAGCGCGAGTTCGACTCTGGCAAACGCAAATTGTCTGGTGCGCATGCCAACACCGAATGGAAGTCGCTATCAACACTTGAGCAACGCAAAATTATTGATGATCATCGCTTGGTTTATCTGGCGAACGCGCCGGTGAACTGGTGTCCTGGACTCGGCACGATCTTGGCCAACGAAGAAGTTACCGCCGAAGGCCGAAGCGATATCGGCAACTATCCAGTTTTTAAACGCAACATGCGTCAATGGACGATGCGCATCACTGCATATGCGGACCGCTTGCTTGACGACCTCGACCGACTTGATTGGCCTCGATGCGCATCACTGCATACGCAGACCGTTTGCTTGACGACCTCGACCGACTTGATTGGCCTGAGTCAATCAAATTGATGCAACGCAACTGGATCGGTCGTAGCACTGGCGCGCGCGTGAGGTTTGCATCGAAAGCCGGCGAGATTGAAGTTTTCACTACTCGCCCCGACACTTTGTTTGGCGCAACATTTATGGTGCTGTCACCAGAGCATCCTCTTGTTGATGCATTGACGAGCGATTCACAGCGTGCCGCAGTTGAAAAGTACCGAGACAATGCACGCAAACTCAACGACAACGAGAGACAAAACGATGATCGCAAAAAAACTGGTGTTGATACGGGGGCAACTGCGACCAACCCTGTGACGGGCGACGAGATTCCGGTTTGGATTGCAGATTATGTGTTGATGGGTTACGGCACTGGCGCAATCATGGCCGTGCCATCAGGTGACGAGCGCGACTTTGCGTTTGCGCGGGCCTACAAGTTGCCGATTGTTGCAATTCAGATGCCTTCCGATGAATGGTTCGCAAGCCACGAGATAACGCCAACCACCGATTGCGCGACTTGGCCGCAAGCATTTGTTGGCGAAGGCACGTATATCAATTCAAAGAACAAAAATATTGCAATTGACGGCAAGCGCACGGTGAGCGAGGCGATTTCGCTAGTAAACACTTGGCTTGAGAAGAACAATTTCGGCGCTGCGGCGATCACTTACAAATTGCGCAACTGGTTGTTCTCGCGTCAGCGATATTGGGGCGAACCGTTTCCGATTGTTTACGACGAACATGACATGCCCCATTCGGTGCCCGACGAATTGTTGCCCGTCAAGTTGCCCGAGTTGATGGACTTCAAGCCACAAACCCTTGACCCAAATGACGAGACGACCGACCCGATGCCACCACTTGCGCGCGTAACCGATTGGTTGAGCGTGACTCTTGATCTCGGCGACGGTCCAAAAACTTACCGACGAGAAGTCAACGTGATGCCACAGTGGGCCGGGTCGTGCTGGTATGAGTTGCGCTACTTGGATCCAACAAA
>CANKZL010000076.1 GCA_947488385.1 Acidimicrobiaceae bacterium
GGCACGACGGTTTATGTGATCGAAGCGAACCCGCGTGCAAGTCGAACCGTGCCTTTCGTGGCCAAAGCAACTGGCGTTCAACTTGTCAAGGTGGCAAGTCGAGTGATGATGGGCGCAACGTTAGGGCAGTTACGAAGTGAAGGCCTGTTGCCCGAAAAAGTTCAGGGAGGTCATGTCTCAGTCAAAGAAGCAGTGCTGCCATTCAACAGATTTTCTGAGGTAGACACTGCACTCGGACCTGAGATGAGGTCGACGGGTGAAGTCATGGGTATTGACGATTCGTTTGCTCGTGCGTTCGCCAAGGCGCAATTTGCAGCGGGCACGACTTTGCCCGAGACCGGCTTGGTGTTCGTGTCGTTGAACGATCGAGATAAGAGCGGCGGTGTCGAAGTAGTGAACGGTCTCACTTCGTTGGGTCTGCAGATTGCAGCTACAACTGGCACAGCGAAATTTCTTACCGAACATGGGTGCAAGGTTTCGCGCATTGTCGGAAAGTTCTCAGAACGAAAATCAGATGACAAAGGTGCTGATGACGCGGTTAAGTTGATCGAAGCAGGTGAAATCGCGTTGGTGATTAATACTCCACGTGGGTATGGCACTAGAAGTGACGGCGAAGCGATTCGAAAGGCGGCCAACAACTGTCGTGTTTCTGTCGTGACAACTCTTAGTGCAGCCACTGCCGCAGTGCAGGGAATGATCGAACAAAGAAATCGACCTTTCAGCGTGATGTCACTTCAAGAATTTCACGGCAGATAAAAAATGAAAAGTCGCTCGATTCAAATTGGCGATGTTGAGCTAACTGCGCCAGTTTTGACTGCCTCAGGGACAGCAGGTTACGGCGCAGAATTCGAATCTTATTTTCGGCTCAGCGATCTAGGAGCGGTAGTAACAAAATCAGTCGCACATTTTGAATGGCCCGGTAATCCAGCACCGCGACTGCACCCCACCAAGGGTGGAATGTTGAATGCAGTTGGCTTGCAAGGCGGTGGGGTTAAAAGTTTTGTTGAGCACGATTTACCGCGCTTGAAGAAAGCAAACGCCAAAGTTGTGGCGAGCATCTGGGGTCACAGTGTCGACGACTATCTGCAGGCCGCAAAGATGTTGTTTGATGTTCGTGATCAGATCGCGGCGATTGAGATTAATCTCTCGTGTCCGAACTTGGGCGGAAATCACGTGATGTTCAGTCACGACGCAAAACTAAGTGCTCAAATTGTGGAGTTGTGCTCAGCATCTAGTTTGCCGTTGTGGGCAAAGTTGAGCCCGAACACTTCTGAACTTGTAGAGATCGCCAGAGCGGTCATCTCAGCTGGCGCACAAGCTGTAACTCTCGTAAACACAGCGATTGGCATGGCGATAGACACGAACTCAGGGTTGCCGATTCTTGGCAATGTTCGCGGTGGTTTGTCTGGCTCGGCGCTTCATCCAATTGCTGTGAGGTGTATTTACGATGTTCGGGCAGCCTTACCGAATATCAAAATCATCGGGGCAGGCGGCGTCACTTCGGCAGAAACTGCAGTTGAGTTGATGCTCGCAGGCGCCGACGCGGTGCAGGTCGGAACGGCAACCTTCGCCGACCCCAAGGCGCCAATCAAGATCTTGGGCGATCTTAAAAAGTGGGCGAAAAAACGGGGGATTGAAGATTGGTCCGAGGTGACTTCAGCGGCTCATCGAGGCGGCTTTAAACCCTGAGTGTTAAATTCTTTTTGATGTTCGCAAGTAGAATGCATTAATGGCAAGCTCATCAATTGATCTTGAAAGTCGCCAAAGTGCGATCGCGAGAGTTTCGAGTGCGCGTCGCGAGATGACAGAAGTATTGCTTGAAATTGCATCTGAGAAGCGTTCTATGGCGATGGTGTTGCAGAAATCTGACGAAGAAGCCTTGAATCGTCTTTATGTGGTCAAAGTGCTTGAGTCGTTCAAAGCTGTCGGCAAAATTCGTGCACGACAAGCACTTGATGCGTTGCAGATTGAACACAAAAGAAAAATTACAAATCTCACTTTGGTAGAACGTGATGCTTTGTTGAGAGAGTTGCAATGATGGCGAACGCTGCATCACTTGTCGTAGTTGTCTCTGGGCCAGGAGGTGTTGGTAAAAGTACAATCGTTGAAAAACTTGTAGCGCGCGACCCTCAACTCTGGTTGAGTCGATCATGGACGACACGAGAGAAGCGACAGGGCGAAGCCGTAGATGCTTATAAGTTCGTCACACGCGAAGAATTCGAAGCCAACATCGCAGCTGGTGGGTTTCTCGAGTGGACAGATTTTCTTGGCAACTTTTATGGAACTCCGCTACCGAACCCACCGCAGGGCAAAGACACAGTGCTTGAAATCGAAGTTGACGGTGCACAGCAAGTTAAGAACCTGAACCATTCGGCTTTGTTGTTGTTTGTTTTACCCCCGTCACGACAAGAGCAAAAGGCGCGTCTGCATGGTCGTGGTGACCCTGATCAAAAAGTTGAAAAGCGTTTGAAGAAAGCCGAAGAAGAAGAGCCAGTGGGCAAGGCGATTGCTGACTACGTGATAATTAACGACGATCTTGAGTCAACTGTTGAAGAGATGGGTCGAATCATCGCTTACGAGCGAATTCAGCGCACCGCCAGCTAGATATAGGGCTATAATCAATAGCCGCAAGCCGAGCCATATTTGGTCGACTTGCCAATGATGCCAGGAGGCTTTAGTGACAACCGAAGACACGATGATGAGTCCAGCAATTGAGTCGCTGATGGGTCACACTGGTTCTAAATTTTCTCTGGTTACTCTTTCGGCGCGTCGTGCTCGAGAGATCAACTCTTATTTCAATCAGCTCGGTGATGGACTTGGCAATATGGTGCCACCACAAGTGAGCTCAACAGCGCGCAAGCCGCTTTCAATCAGCTTTGAAGAAATTGCTGCTGGCAAGATTCAACTTGTCGCCAAGACAATTGAAGAAGTGCTTGCCGAAAACGAGGCTGCCGCTGCCGCAGAAAAGCAAGCCGAACTTGATGCAATGCAAGACACTGCTACTGAGCAACCAGCCGAGTAAGCAAAGTTTCGAGCGGCGTCGATGAAAAAATATTCATTTACTTCAGAAAGTGTCACCGAGGGTCACCCGGACAAGATGGCCGATCAGGTTTCTGATGCGGTTCTGGACGCAATCTTGGCTGAAGATCCTCACGGTCGTGTTGCTTGCGAAACTTTGCTGACAACCGGACTATGTGTCGTTGCAGGCGAAATTACAACTAGTGCATATGTCGATATTCCAAAGCTTGCACGAGAAGTAATCAAAGGCATTGGATACGACAACGCTCTTTACGGATTTGACGGCAACACTTGTGGCGTAATCGTCAGCATCGACGAGCAGAGCCCGAACATTGCTCAAGGCGTTGACGTCAGCGAAGAGATTCGCGCTGGCAAGAGTGGCGAAGACAAATTGAATAGCCAAGGCGCAGGCGACCAAGGAATGATGTTTGGTTATGCATGCACCGAGACCGAAGATTTGATGCCGCTACCAATTTGGTTGGCTCATCGCATGGCCGAGAAGTTGTCAGAAGTGCGTAAGTCGGGTGCGATTCCATATTTGCGCCCAGATGGCAAGACACAAGTGACATTCGATTACGAAAACGGCGTGCCAGTCAGATTGCGCACAGTTTTGATTTCGACTCAACATGCTGACGGCATAAATCGTGACACGGTGATTCGCCCAGATTTGATAGAGCAAGTTATTCGTCCGGTGATTCCTGCACAGTTTGCAAAAGATGACTACGCGGTTTATGTCAACCCAACTGGTGAGTTCGTCAAGGGTGGGCCACACGCAGATACTGGCTTGACTGGTCGAAAAATCATCGTTGATACTTACGGCGGCATGGGCCGTCACGGTGGTGGCGCTTTCAGCGGAAAAGATCCTTCGAAGGTTGATCGTTCAGCGGCATATGCGGCGCGTTGGGTTGCCAAGCATGTTGTTGCCTCTGGTGCCGCAAAGCGTTGCGAGTTGCAAGTTGCATATGCGATCGGCATGGCGCACCCAGTAAGTATTTTTGTTGAAACATTCGGCACCAACACGGTTGACGATTCGGTCATTGAAGCAGCAGTTCGAGAAATATTTGATCTTCGTCCTGCAGCGATCTTGCGTGACCTCGATTTGAAGCGACCGATTTATCAAAAGACGGCTGCTTATGGCCACTTTGGTCGCAACGAACCAAACTTCACATGGGAGAAACTGTCTCGCCTCAAAGAGTTCAAGGCAGCAGTCAAACTCTGATTCAAACGGCGGTGCCCTCTGTTCGGGTAGCGCGAGTTGTTCCCGATGTAACGGGCGTAGACAAAACTTTTGATTATCTGGTGCCCGATGCGCTGCACGAACAGGTTCGTGTCGGTGTGCGAGTGCGAGTGCCGTTACACGGTCGAAATGTCGCGGGGTGGGTTGTTGAAATTGGTGAGCCGAGCGAGGGTTTAGCCGTAAGCAAGATTCGTAGCGTGATCAAAGTTCTGGGATTAGGTGTCACGCAAGAAATCGTCGATTTGGCGAATTGGGGAACGAAACGTTGGGTCGGCAGATTGCGGTCTTTCATTTCAACTGCAGCCCCCGCAACATTGATCGGCAAAGTGCCCACCGCGAGGTACATGCCACGTTCAATACAACATGTATCAAACGCGGTCGAGAAGCTCAAAGAATTTGGTAGTGGATTAATCACGGTCGCGCCATTGACAAATCTCGCGCCGATGATCAGTGCGATCGCTTGTGATGGTCCAACAATTGTGGTGATGCCGACGCAGCATCGAGCAAAACTGCTGACCGCGGCGCTGAAGTCAAACAATTTTTCGGTTGCATCGTGGCCTCAAGACTGGGCGATGGCCCTCGGCGGAGTAGATGTCGTGATCGGCACTCGCAGCGCAGTGTGGGCCCCGGTTGCGCGTTTTTCGAGCATTGTCGTTGTAGACGAGCACGATGATCTGTTGCAAGAAGAACGCAGCCCAACTTGGCATGCCCGAGATGTCGCAATTGAGAGAGC
>CANKZL010000077.1 GCA_947488385.1 Acidimicrobiaceae bacterium
CGCTTTGCCCATTCAAAAAGTTCTGCAGAGTCTGCTTGAGTAATTTTACGAATGTCACCGATAATTGATCGGAGGTGACGAACTGCTTCAACAATGTTGCCTGTGCCGGCTTCTCCCTTTGAGCGGATCAATGCAGCACCTTCACTGATGCGACGAAGAGCCTCGCCGAGATTTGTTGCTCCGCAAACAAACGGTGAAGTGAACATCAACTTGTCGATGTGGTGCGCTTCATCTGCTGGTGTGAGAACTTCGCTTTCGTCGATGAAGTCAACACCAAGAGACTCAAGAACTTGGGCTTCTACGAAATGACCAATGCGAGCCTTGGCCATAACTGGAATTGAACAAACTGCTTGAATACCCACGATCATTTCTGGATCGCTCATTCGAGCAACTCCACCATCGCGACGAATGTCTGCCGGCACACGTTCAAGAGCCATCACTGCACAAGCGCCTGCGTCTTCAGCAATTTTGGCTTGCTCTGCGTTGACGACGTCCATAATTACGCCACCCTTGAGCATCTCTGCCAAGCCGCGTTTTACCGTCATCGAACCGGTGACTGTTTTACTTGTCTTATCAGCTTCGCGCTTTGCCATGGTCGAACCCTTCAACTAGTTCTTCATATCGTATCCAGCGCGATGTGCGTCAACGATTTATATTTTGATCGAGGGCGACCAAACTGGCCTCACGAATGAAGCTGTCGGGTTTGCGAATTTTGTGGTTCTTTTATGGATACTGAACGCTGGCAACGTCAATTCCCGCAGGAATATGTGCCGCCGACTTCGCCCGAATTACTTCGACCCAAGTTCGACCTGGAGTGAGTTTGATCACAGCGCCCTTTGTGTCTTTAAACACAAACGGCTTCATTGGGTCGGTGCGCTCCCAAGTGCCTTGCACAAGTGCCCCTCCCGTATAAACCCAAACTTCACCACTACCCAAAGTTTTTGCAACTGGGCTCGAACCAGACTTGCCGTAAACGACATGCATCAATACGACGTTCGGTGCATTGATTTGCACATCATCCATATCAACATGTGGCTTGTCGTCTTGTGAACGCACGAATGCGAGCGAAGCTTCACTCCACTCCCACATCACATCAACACCATCCATTGAAATCTTTACTGCACCTGCAGGCTTGTTTCCGGTCGGCACAGCTTCACCATCGGCGCGATATTCAAATTGAGGCACCGGCGGTTTTGCATCGGCTGGCGCAAGAGTCCATAGTTTTGTTGTCTCGGCCACCAAGTTGTGTGGTGCACTACGACTTGACTCGCGTTTGAAACCACCAGACTCATTTGCTGCCGAATGACTTAGGTCGATCATCGTTGAATTTCGAATCTCGGCTGTCACTTTCGAGTTACCACCACTCCAAACAAAGAGCGGACTATTCAGAGAAGCAAGTAGGTCGATGTCTTGAAGGCGACCACTTCGGATCGGGCCAACTGGATCGCTGCCTTGGGATTGAAAAACTGCGGCGAAGCGTGTGAGTTGCTCCACATTTTCTTCGAAAACTATGTCGGCTTGATTAAGGCCCCACTGTGGTCGAGCTTTTGGATGATTGTCGATCTTGACTACCATCGCCGGACGATTGATCAAAGTTTCATCTGGTGCTTGCGCGCCCGTTAAAGGTGAACGAACGACTGGAATAGTCGATGTCGTCGCCTCGGCGACGGTTGACTCTGCTGCTGCAACTGTCGAGCCAGATGAATCGGACGACCCACTGCAACTTGCAACCAATAATCCTGCGATAACAAAACCTACGAGACTTGTTTTTTTATCAATACGCATTTTTACATCTCCCTTAAGAGTGCGATTCGCTCTGAGAGCGGTGGATGGGTATTAAACAGTTTATGAAATCCACCTAGCCTGCCTGCGTCTTTCACCCCCGACAAAGGCTGCTCAATCCACATATGGGCCGTAGCCATGCTGGCTGAATGCGTAACGGTGCTGTCAGCCTGAAGTTTTTCTAAAGCAGAAATCAAACCTGGCGGATATCTCGTCAACTGACAAGC
Source organism: Acidimicrobiaceae bacterium (assembly GCA_947488385.1). GTDB lineage: Bacteria > Actinomycetota > Acidimicrobiia > Acidimicrobiales > Ilumatobacteraceae > BACL27. The sequence goes on from CANKZL010000077.1 coordinate 2,010, forward strand.
AGAGACATCGGCCAATGTTTCACGACGACGACTTACAGCAGCTTGCATTATTCGAGCTACGAGAGGAGCCAAAATCAACAATGCAAAACCGATGAAGGCAAGTGGGTTGCTTGAGTTACGGCGATCACTCGACCTGCTGACTCGCCCGCCGTTCCACCACATCATTCGAATTGCCAAGTCGGTCAAAATCGCGATTGAGCCGACAAGAGTCACGGCAATCGTCGAAACCAAAATGTCGTAATTCTTGATGTGCGAAAGTTCGTGGGCCAAGACTCCCTCAAGCTCAACTCGATCAAGTTTTTCGAGCAAGCCACTCGTAACCGCAATCGCCGCATGTTTTGGATTGCGACCAGTCGCAAATGCATTAGGCGCAGGGTCGTCAATTACATAAACACGTGGCTTCGGCAAGCCACCTGCAATACACAAACCTTCGACCAAATTGTGCAGTCTTTTGTAAACCTGTTCATCTGCCAACTTGGCTCGACTCACACGCAAAGCGATTGAGTCTGACTTCCAATATGACGTGCCAGCCATCAGTGCAGAAAAAATCAATGCAATAGACGTTCCGACAACTGGATTACCTAAAACTTGACCAGCCGCAACACCCGCAGCAATCACGAGCAAGACAAAGCCCATAAGCAAGAAAACTGATCGGCGCTTGTTTGCAGAAATTAAGTCGTACATATTTTTGTTACTAGAACTGAACCTTTGGTGCAGCCTTTTCAGCATCGGACGCTTCGAAGAATTCGCTTTCTTTGAACTTGAAAATTGAGGCGAAGATAACGCTCGGAAACGAATGTACTGAATTGTTGTAAGTCAAAACAGCATCATTGTAAAACTGGCGTGCATAGGCAATGCGGCTTTCGGTGTTGCTCAACTCTTCTTGCAGGTTCAAGAAACTCGCATTGGCTTTCAAATCTGGATACGACTCGGAAAGTGCAAACAACTGTCGCAATGCGCCTGACAGAGCATTGTCGGCTCCTGCTTGGCTCGCAGCCGTGTTCGGCGCAGCGATCGCGGTATTTCTCGCAGCGATCACCTCTTGCAAAGTCTTTTGTTCAAAATTGGCGTAGCCCTTTACTGTTTCAACCAAATTCGGAATCAACTCGATGCGGCGCTTCAACTGCACATCGATCTGTGACCAAGCGTTTTTCACTTGATTACGACGCTGTACAAGAGCGTTGTATGAAAGAGCTACGAACCCGCCAAGTACGAGAACTACAACAACCAAAATCAAAGTCGACATCAAAACCTCTTACTTTCTCTTTCGGGGTAGATCAATATTCTACTGCGTCATCTCAGGCGCTGGGGTTTGCGCAGCACCCGATCTTCAAACATTCTCACTACCCGACTCTTGGGATGATGATCGGGATCAAAACTTTCACGCTCCAAAACTTTGTGGTAGATCTCAACATAAATTTCAGCGAGGTGACGCATTGAAAGCTCTTTGGCTCTCTCAAGACCACCTTGACGAAGTCGCTCAGAAAGTTTCTTGTCGCTAATCACCTTGGCTAAACCTTCTGTCAAACCTCCAACATCACCTGGCTCGACCAACCAGCCGTTCACATCGTGAGTCGCAACGTTTCTATAACCTTCAAGCGAACTCGCAACCACTGGTGCTCCAGCAGCCATCGCCTCGAGTACAACAATCCCAAATGATTCACTGTGCAATGACGGAGCACAAAACACAGCACACTTTGCGAGTCTGTCGATCTTTTCAGCATCTGTGATTCTCCCGAGCCACGAAATGCGATGGTCGTGCGCGTATTTTGCTTTGAGCTCGGCGATGCCTTCGCCGTCGGATGCAATCCAGAGTTCGGTGTCATCCGAGAGTTTTTCAAATGCCTCCAACAATGTTGCCAGACCTTTACGCGGCTCATATCGACCACAGAAGAAAACGGCTTTCGAATCACCACGAGAAATCTCTGGACGCAAATACAAATCGCTTTCGATTCCGTTGAACAAAATTTCGTATTCGCCACCAAGATAACGATGTGCAAGTTCTTGGGCTTGCGGTGATACCGCAATGCGCGCGTCTAAAAAGTCGGCGATCCAATTCACACCTTTGCTCAACCGTCCATACCATGCGATATCTCCGGCGGCATGAAAAGTTCCGATCATCGGCGCAAGTCGCAACAACAACGCCGTCACAGTTGGGCCTGGCGCGATCGGTTCATGCAGGTGCAAAACATCGAACGCTTCATCATTGATTGCACGAATTGTGCGCAACGCCGCCGATGGATCCGGAGCCAGTGGAACTATCGAGCCATTCGCCGCTGTTGGCAAGCTGTTTCCAAGTGGTGTTACAAACGGTTCAGGTGGCGGGCCATCACAAGGTCCAAGCACACGGGCTTCATGACCCATCTTGCGCAATTCTCGTGCCAGACCAAGAACTTGTGACTGCACGCCACCTGGAATCGTCAAACTGTAGGGAGAGATTATTCCGATACGCAGCATTTTTTTACGCACATAGCGCGATCCGTATTGCGAGTCATCGTGCGAACTCGTCGCTGAGTCAGATGCGCTTTCCACCGCCTATACGGTACGACCACTGCGACTAGTTTGAAGGTATGTCTAGTCAAGAGAGTTTTCGGCCTGCTTTATCAATTGTTGCAGTTGCAAAAAAACGCACCCCAATTCTGGATCTCGCCCGACGTGCAGAAGAATTGAACTTTGCGGGCATCGCCTGCCCAAGCCTTGGTGCAACGATGGGACTCTGCGTTTCACTTGCTCATGTCACGAGCAAAATAAAATTTTGGACCTCAATCCAACCTATTTATTACAGCCACGCAATTGAGATGGCCAATACTGCGGCCCACATCCACGAAATCTCAAACGGCAGATTTGGACTCGGACTTGGCGTGAGCCATGCGCCTGTGGTCAGTCGACTCGGGGCAAACTCGTCGACACCGATTGCCGACATCAAAAATTACGTCGAAGCGATGCGCGC
>CANKZL010000078.1 GCA_947488385.1 Acidimicrobiaceae bacterium
AAATGTTGGCGCGTCGCATCGCGTATCGCTCGGCAATGTTTGTTGTGGCGATTACCTCGGTAGTTGTCTTGTGGGAGCTGTACAAAATTCTTGGGCCACAAGATGGAGGAAAGTTCTTCGGCGTAAGTATTTTGCCGCGAGCAAATGACACAGCGATGCCACACTTTTCGACAATGTTGAGCCGATATGGGCGACCTGAGGTTCGGGGGTCAGACAAGAAAATTTGGGTTGTTGTTCTGTCTGGTGCGATGTTCTCGTTGCGCCTGTCATTAGTTGGATTTTTTCTTGGTACAACGATCGGTGTAGGTCTTGCAGTGTTGATGTCGCGCTACCGAATAGTGCAACGCGGATTGTTGCCATACCTCGTGATGTCGCAGACTGTGCCGTTGATCGCGCTCGCACCGCTAGTTGTTAGTTGGGGTGGCAAGTTAGAAATTGGATCGTTCATTTGGCCACGTTGGCTGTCAGCCTCAATTCTCGGAACTTTTCTAGCTTTTTTTCCGATCGCCGTTGGCACTTTGCGAGGGCTCGCCAGTGCGCCCGCAGCAGCGGTTGAACTGATGGATAGTTATGCGGCGTCGTGGAAGCAAACACTGTTTAAGTTGCGGTTTCCTGCGGCGGTGCCGTTCATGGTTCCGGCATTCAAACTCGGTGCGTCTGGTGCTGTTGTTGGTGTTGTTGTCGCTGAAATCAGCACCGGTCTCAAAGGTGGCATTGGTCGGTTAATCATTGAATACGCGCGCGAAGCGACCGGCGACCCGGCGAAAGTTTTTACCGCGGTTTTCGGTGCAGCGGCACTGGGCATAACGATGTCGGGGCTCGTTGCACTGTCTGATGTTTTATTAATGCGAAACCGACCCAAGGAGACGACAACGTGAGTGCTTTAGAAGTTGCCGGCGCGAGCAAAATTTTTAATCAAGGTACGACAAAACAAGTCGACGCGTTGATTGATGTCAACTTGACGGTTAATCCAGGCGAGTTTGTTTCTTTGATTGGTCCTTCGGGCTGTGGCAAGTCAACTTTGTTGCGCTTGATTGCAAATTTACTTGAACCAACTTCTGGTTCTGTGAGTGTCAACAATAAAACTGCTGCTCAAGCGCGACTTGATCAAGATTACGGAATGGCATTTCAGCAAGCTGGGCTTTTTGATTGGCGAACCGTAAGCAAGAACATTGAGTTGCCTCTTGAACTAAAAGGCTGGGATAAAGCCAAGCGTGAAGCACGTGCAAAAGAGATGTTGGAACTCGTGAAGCTCCCGGAGTTTGCAGACTTGTATCCGTGGCAGTTATCGGGTGGCATGCAGCAACGCATCGCAATTGCCCGTGCACTTGCTGCGCATCCGCCGTTGTTGTTGATGGATGAACCTTTTGGTGCTCTCGATGAAATGACGCGTGAGTACATGCAGGGCGAGCTTCTGCGTATTTGTGGCGAAACTTCAACGACAGTTGTGTTCGTGACGCACTCGATACCTGAAGCCGTCTATCTCTCAAATCGTGTTGTGGTGATGTCGCCACGTCCTGGTCGAATCACTGAAGTGATTGACGTTGACCTTGGGTCAAAGCGCAATGAAGATACTCGTGCCGCCGATGGTTTTTTCAAGAGCATTACTGCTGTACGTGAGGCCCTGCGCGGCACGCACGCAGATCACGCTGCAGCTAACGCGATTCGTGGAGTCGAAGATCGCTGACCATGGCAGAAAATAATGCTCTGCGAGTGATTACTCGTTTGCGACAAATTGGTCCGGCGCTAGTTTTTGGTGTTTCATTTCTTGCGCTTTGGGAAGCAGCAGTTCGAGGTTTTGACCTTAAGCCGTATTTTCTTGCTGCACCGTCAAAAATTTTTGAACAATTTTTTAAGAACTATTCGCGCATTTGGGAAGCATCAATGGTTTCAGGCGGCAATGCCCTAGTCGGATTGATCGTTGGCACCGTATTTGGCGTGGCGATGAGTTTTATTCTGAGTCGATATCGATTTTTAGGAGAGTTGATTACGCCTTTGGCGATTGCTTTGAATGCGATTCCAATTTTTGTGCTGGTTGCAGTTTTGAACAATATGTATTCGATCACGAGCGAGATTCCTCGACGTGTGATGGTGACACTTGTTGTTTATTTTATTGTGCTGGTTAACGTTGCCAAGGGCTTGACACAAGTTCGGTCAACTCATGTTGAACTGATGCGCAGTTACGCCGCAAGCGAGTTTGTAATCTTGCGCAAAGTGCGAGTTCCAAATGCTGTGCCGTATTTGTTTACCGCGCTAAAAGTCGCTGCGCCAGCCTCGGTGATTACGGCTTTTGTCAGCGAGTATTTTGGCGGTCTCCAAAACGGCTTAGGAAGCCGAATTACGAGCAATATCGCCAATGCCAAGAACGCTGCGGCGTGGGCCTACGTTTTAGGGGCGTGCCTGCTTGGGCTAGCGTTCTACACAGTCTCCATTATTTTGGAGGGGGTCACTCGTAAGGGTGACACTAAATAAAAACAAAGCGGGCTCAAACCCGGGGGAGAAATAATGAAAAAGACATTAAAATTTGCCTTCGCAGGCATCGCGGTAATGTCGCTGGTCGTTGGCGCTTGTGGCGGCAGTGACGATGCGGCAACCGATGATGAAGCGGTAACTGAAGAGACAACAGCACCTGCAGAGTGCACAACACCGACACCGGTGAAATTGCAACTGCAATGGTTCACCCAGGCTCAGTTCGCTGGTTACTATGCAGCACAAGACCAGGGCTTCTACGCCGATCAGTGTCTTGAAGTAACGATTATGGAAGGCGCAGTGGATATCACTCCACAGAACGTGCTTGCCGACGGCCAAGCCGACTTCGCAATTTCTTGGGTTTCCAAGGCGCTTGCAAGTCGTGAAGGCGGAGCAAACATCGTGAACATCGCACAGATCTTCCAACGATCAGGCACATTGCAGGTTTCGTTTAAAGATGCGAACATCACAACTGCTGCAGATTTCAAGGGCAAGAAAATTGGTAACTGGGGATACGGCAATGAATTTGAAATCTTCGCCGCTCTCACCAAGGCCGGTCTTGATCCAGCAAAAGATGTAACACTTGTTCAGCAACAATTCGACATGGCAGGTTTGCTGTCTGGCGATATTGACGCTGCAGAAGCGATGACATACAACGAGTACGCACAAGTTCTCGAAGCAATCAACCCAGCAACCGGTGCCCTCTATACAGCAGATGACTTCAACGTCGTTTCGTACGAGGCTGAAGGTGTTGGTATGTTGCAAGACGCAATTTGGGCCGATGGCTCACGCCTTGAAGACCCTGCTTACGTTGAGACTGCAACCAAGTTCGTTGCTGCATCAATTCAAGGTTGGGCATTCTGCCGCGATGACGTCCAGGCTTGTCGCGACATTGTCGTAGCAAAGGGCTCAAAGCTTGGTGCAAGTCACCAGTTGTGGCAAATGAACGAAGTTAACCAGTTGATCTGGCCAGCCACAGGTGGCGCAGGCATGATCGACGCAGCAGCATGGGATCGCACATCAAGCCTTTCGCAAACAGCGAAGAACCTTGAAGGCGGCACTGTGTTGACAAAAGCTCCAGATGCTGGTGCTTACACCAACGACATTGTGACAGCAGCGCTTGCGATGCTTGATGCAATGGGCGTAGATACCAAGGGTTCGGCATATATGTCCGAAGTTGTGGAACTCGCCGAAGGTGGCAACTAAGTTCAGTAACTGTTAAGAATTACAAACGGGCGGGTCGCTTCGGCGGCCCGCCTTTTTGTTTGCCCAAAATTCGACGCAGTGTTAGGCGTAGGGGCAGTGGCGGCAGTTGTTGTCGCAGCAGTATCCGCGAGCTTTGTGCACCGTGGAAGTGATCACGAAAAGCGAAGTTATTGGGTCGATGTATCCATCGGCGTTGCGATCTAGGGCTTCTTGGTGGGCGGCCAAGATAACCGCATAGTTCTTGTTTGCAGGGTCGAGTCTTAGTGGGCTCGGCACATTTAACGGGCGATCTGCAAGCTGAGTGTTTTTGCCTTGTGGAGCCATAGTTAATTGATTTCTAATCCGTGAAAGATTTTTGCCAGTTGCTCAACACCGTCGGCAATTGAAGGCGCAGGTCGAGCAAAATATCTGTCAGCGTTGACACAAGCAGTCTTCCAAGATGGATCAAACTCATGTGCAAGTGCTGCGGCTTCTTTCGCGGCACGTATTTCGTCGAAACCGCAAGGTGCAAAAACAACAATGTCGGGTTTTGCTTCGCGCACAGCCTGCCATGTCGTGGTCGTTGATGGCAGACCTGGTTTACCGAGAACTTCGATGCCGCCTGCGGCTTCAACCATTTCGGGAATCCAGTGCCCGCTAGCAAAAGGTGGATCAAGCCACTCGGCGATAAAAACTCGTGGTCGAGGTTTTCCGGCGACTGCGCGGCGAACGTTTTCAACACGGCGCAACATTTGAGCTGCTACTTGTTCGCCTTTTGTCGTCACGCCGAGAGCATTAGCGACGGTGATTACCGAGTTGGCAACTTCATTAATTGTATGTGGGTCAAGTGAAATGACGCGAGCCCCAACATCGCAGACGTTTTCACTTGAGACTGCGCAGACGCGACAAAGGTCTTGAGTGATGATCACATCTGGGGCTAGTTCGCGCAATAGGTCTTCCTCAATTGCGTAAAGCTGTTCACCATTGTGCATTGCTGATCGAACTTGTGCATCAATTTGTGGACCAGAAAGTGCAAGTGAGTCGACTCGGCTTAGAGAAACAACTTTTGCCTTCGCCGATTCAAGTGGCCAATTACATTCGCAAGATCGACCAACTAAGTTTTCAATCAAACCAAGTTCGCCAACGATTTCGGTGGCGCTAGGAAGAAGCGAGACGATGCGCATATTTACTCGCGGGTTGGGCGAGGTCAGTTTTTGCAGTGTTTGTCGGCGATATCGAGAACTTCATCGATGATCGC
>CANKZL010000079.1 GCA_947488385.1 Acidimicrobiaceae bacterium
AAAGCGTCTTTCAACACTTAAAGCGCCTTGAGACCGACTACGACGCTCGATCTAATTTCGAAATACCAACGGCTGACGACCTTGGTGCCGAACTTGAAAAATTTCTTCGCGAACAACCAGACGAAGATACAGAAAAATAAAAAGTGCCCCGGGGAAGAGCCCGGGGCACTTTATTTATTTCTTAATTAACTATCAGCCTGCACCACACTTCTTAGCAAGGGCAGCACCTTTAGCTGCCGATGCACCAAGCAATGGTGTGTAACCGAGAGCTTCAGCATTCTTTGGACCAAAGTCATTAAGCATCCATTCGAAGAATTGTGCGACGACTTTGTTCTTTGCGTCAGAAGAGGTCTGGCACAATCCGTAAGTTACCGCGCCAAGTGGATATGCAGTCCTGTTTGTTGTCTGCTTCCAGTCGAATGCAATGAGTCCGAGCGAATCTTGAACTCCACCTGCAAGGTGTGAGTTGTACCCGGCTGCAGTCGGCGCCATAAACGCTCCTGCCGCATTGCGAATATTTGCTGCGCGAATACCTTTTGCTGCACGAGTCGGGTCGGTTACATAAGCAACTTCGGCGTAGCCGATTGCACCATTCGTATCAGCAATGTAATTCGCCTGGTTGTTGTTCTGTGGCTGACCGACAAAACGTGAACCAAACTTCGTCACTCCACCCGGCACACATGACTGAAATGCATCATTGATTACCCAGTCTGGGTTCACTGCGCCCTTCATGTACTGACAGAAGTTGTTGGTTGTACCCGAAGTATCTGCGCGATAAACAACTTGAATTGCCTTGTCTGGAAGAGTGACTTTGATCTGTTTGAAGGTTGCAATTGTCTTGCCACCAACTTTGATCGAGAATGTGTCAGTCGGCTTAACATTTGAAGTCATGTTGACTTCAGCTTTTGAGGCAACGGTCAATGACTTCAACACTTTCTTTGTTGTGTCGTCGTACCATTCAATTTTTTTGCCTTTGTTTGACTTCAACGTCGCTGGCAACATCGAAACAGTTACTTTCGCCGAAGTTGTTGAAGTGTTCTCCCACAAAGCCGTCGCACCTTTTACATCTGACTTTTTCTTTTGATTCGCCCATGTTGGGTTTGTCTTAATGTCGTTTGCAATGCTTGGGTCGTTCCATTTTTCAACAGTTCCACCGAAAATACCGTTGATAGTTCCTGGGCTAAGCGAAAGTGTCGCGCCGCCGAGCTCATCGAGACGATATGCAACGGCAATAGCACCCGCTACGTATGGAATGTATGTCCAGCCAAATGTCGGAAGGTCTGCCGAACCTACGGCCGAGTCAGTACCCGCAAACTTGAACGTGCCTGATTTAAAATTTTTCTTACCTGTGCCCGAGCCCGTCGAGGTATAGGTCAAGTTGTGACCATAAGTTTTATTGAACTCAGCAATTGCCGGTGTCAAAAATTGGACTGGAAACGATGCGCCTCCACCGGTTACATCTTCTGCTTTCGCAATCGATGCACTCGAAAGAACGCTCGCTGCTGTGATCATCACAGCGACGAAACGCTTTGTACGTTTGTTCATGATTTCTCCTTTTGATTTGATGACTATTTCTAAACGAGATAGTACGAGCCCACAATTAACTGAGCGCCACATCCAGAAGACGAATCGGTAACGCGGAGGTAAACAGTAAGTTAACTGTCAGCCGAACTTACCCTGAACATAGTCAGCAGTTCGCGAGTCAGTCGGGTTGGTGAACATCTTTCGAGTTGCATCGGCTTCAACCAAATATCCCGGCCCACCATCTGTCAAGAAAAATGCACAATAGTCACTGACGCGACTCGCCTGTTGCATGTTGTGCGTAACAATAATTACCGTGATTTTTTCTGCAAGCTCTTTGATGGTTTCTTCAATTCTCAAAGTGCTTCCGGGGTCTAACGCCGAGCATGGCTCGTCCATCAGCAGTACTTGTGGTTCAACTGCCAAAGATCGAGCAATGCAAAGACGCTGTTGCTGTCCGCCCGACAACGAACCGCCAGATGCCTGCAGTCGATCTTTTACTTCTTTCCATAAACCCGCACGTGTCAGACACTGTTCGACAATTTCATCGTGATTAGAGCGCTTTAAATGGGCCAATCTGATGCCGGCTAGAACATTTTCTCGAATCGTCATCGCCGGAAATGGGTTCGGCTTCTGGAAGACCATTCCGACCTTCAATCGAATCATTGCTGGGTCTTCTTCTGGAGCGTAAATGTCTGAGCCATTTAGCAAAACTGACCCAGCCATCGCAGCCGACGGAATAAATTCATGCATGCGATTTAAGAGTCGAATGAAAGTAGATTTTCCGCACCCCGATGGACCAATCAAACCAGTGACCGTTCGCTCAGGAAAACGAAGTGAGACATTCGACAATGCATGATGCTTACCGAACCAAGCATGCACGCCTTGGGTCTCAAGACCAATAAATTTACTGGTTTCACCACTTTGCTGATTCGTGCCCTGACTTGTGGTGATCTGAGTCTGTGTCATATTGAGTGTCCTTTGGTTCATTCTTGATTTACTTTCGACGGTTTGCGTTGGCTTTTAAAGCCGACTTGTTTCCCAGTCGACGTGCAATTATGAAAAAGAAGAAGACTAATGCCAATAGCACGAGCGATCCCGTCCACGCACGGGCGTTTGAATAGTCCGTACCATACATAAACATCGCGAAAATATATGTTGGTAGCGACGCAACGGTTCCACCTATTGGGTTCCACACAAATCCATTGGTGTTCAACGATGTCAATAAAAGTGGCGCTGTTTCGCCAATAACACGTGCAACACCAAGAATTGCCGCCGTGCTTAGTCCGGCACGTACTGTTGGCAACACAACTAAAAGAGCAGTTCGCCATTGACGAGCGCCCAACGCATAGCCAGCGCTCCGAATATCGTCAGGAACCAGTTTCAAAACTTCTTCAGCTGTGCGAGAAACAGTTGGCAACATCAACACTGCAAGTGCGAGGCCGCCTGCGAGGCCTGAATATTGGCCCATTGATTTGACCACCGTTGCAAAAAGAAACAGACCTGCAACCACTGACGGCACACCCGCCATTGATTGAACTATAAATCGCACCAAAAATGTAAGACGACCACGAACTTCGGTTAGATAAATTCCGGTGAGAATGCCAAGCGGAAGAGTCACGACAGTTGCAATTGCAACCATGATTAAAGATCCAACAATCGCATGACCCGCGCCACCGATATTCAACTCATCGTCAGGGGTTGAAGTACGCATGTCAGAAACGAAGTAACCGGGATAAATCGCTCGATAACCCTTTAAAATCACCGTCACAAGTATTGATAACCAGGGCACAAATGCAAGAACAGCGAGCGAAGTTATAACAACTCGCAAAACTGCATCGCGTCGTTCTTTTGCTCCAAGTTTTGAAGCAATACCAATGACCCACGCAAGGTTGATCAACAAGAAAGCAACTGCCCAGCCATCAACATTGGCGAGTGGTGTAAAAATAGTGGCAAAAAAAGCAGCAATTGCAAAAGCCAATATGCGACCAAAACCCAACAGTCGTGTCGAGCGACTAACTGCCCATGGTCGGCGAGGTTCGGCAGTAGTCAACTGGCTAGAACTTGCTACGGTGCTCATGCTCTTGGCGTCGTCCTTGCGACGATGCTCGAAGCGATCATGTTGACGATCAGTGTGATGATAAACAGCACGAGACCAGATGCGATCAGCGCTGAAATTTCTTTGTCAGTCGCCTCGCCAAACTTTAGGGCGATCATCGACGCAACGTTCCCTCCGGCTGAGTCAAGTATTTCAAAGGAGTATCTAAAAACTAGATTCAACATCAGATAAATCGCAACTGTCTCTCCAAGGGCTCGCCCAAGACCCAACATCGCGCCTGCAATCACTCCACTTTTACCGTATGGCATGACAACCGATCTGATTGCACCCCACTTCGATCCGCCGAGCGCAAAACAAGTATCAATTAAGTCACGCGGGGTTCGAGAGTAAACCTCTCGTGAGACAGAAGTTGTAATCGGCACGACCAAGGCGGCCAAAACGCAACCCGCGACAAATGGACTTCGACCAAAGTTTTCAAATTCAACAGAAAAAATCGGTACGAAAGAAAGTCGATCATTAAGCAACGTGGCCCATCGCACGCCAATGGCAGTGAAGACTTGGATGCCCCAAAGACCAAAAATCAAAGAAGGAATTGCTGCTGCTAGGTCAAGCAGCGAGACGAGCACTCGATATATAGATCGCGGTGCATAAAACTCAATATAAAGAGCGCCGCCTATTGACAGGGGTACAGCAATCAACATGGCAATCAGCGCGACAACAAGCGAGCCCACGATCATTGGACCGATTGAGAAAACACTTTTATCGACTTCTTCTACCGCCCCTTCAACTGCACCACCGAGTGGGTCTTCTCCAGCCGAAAACCACTCTGATCCAGTGATGAAATCCAAACCAAACTCCCTGAAAGTTTCAGTGCTACGCATGACCAAAAATGCCGTAATGAACCCCAGCAATAACAAAGAAGTTAAAGCACCCCCGGTAACAATGCGTCGAAAAATTCTGTCTGCCCTGCTGTAGACCACCATCATTTGACGGGGTTCAGGTGTTTCGACAATCGTCACACTTCAATTCTCACAGCAAGTGCTTAACCGGGAATTAATCAGAAGTGAACGGCAGGTGAATTATCGGGCTGCGTTAAAGCCTTCGTCCAGGTCAGCCAAAATGTCTTCAATTGACTCAAGGCCCACCGATAGACGAACCAGCCCTGGAAATACACCAGTTGAAGCCTGCTCTGCCGGAGTCAATTGACTGTGAGTCGTTGAAGCTGGGTGAATTACAAGGCTGCGCACATCACCGATGTTGGCAACATGACTATGCAGTTTCAGACCGGCAACAAACTTTTGACCGGCCTCGACGCCACCTTTGA
>CANKZL010000080.1 GCA_947488385.1 Acidimicrobiaceae bacterium
GGAGCGCGCGAAATAGCGCGGGGATTTTCGCCGTCGGTGCTTGATGCATGTGAAGACTTTTAAGAAAGTGAATTAGTTCTTATTCTGAGTCGTATGTCACGATGAATTTTCGGTGAATACGGCGCTGTAGCTGTTGCGGGTGGTTTACGTTCTAGGGGTCAGATAATCCCTCAAACAAAAAGGACACCCCTAAATGAGAAAAGTTATAGCACTAGCGCTTGTTGCAAGCATTTCGTTTGCAGCATGCGGAAGCGATGATGAAGCATCAACCGAAGAGACAGTAACCGAAGAGACAGTTGCCGAGGCAGTAGCCGCCGGTGACATTGTCGCAGTAGCAAGCAGCACAGAAGGTTTCAGCACATTGGTCGCAGCACTTAGCGCAGCCGGTCTTGTTGAGACACTTCAAGGTGCAGGTCCGTTTACAGTTTTCGCGCCAAGTGACGATGCATTTGCTGCATTGCCAGCAGGCTTGCTTGAGAAATTGCTCTTGCCAGAAAACAAAGCGGTGCTTACATCGATTCTCACTTACCACGTTGTTGCCGGAAAAGTAATGGCAGCAGACGTTATGGCCGGAGATGTGCCAACAGTTGAAGGTTCGAACGTAGCACTTGACACCGCTTACGGTGTAACAGTTAACGGTGCAACCGTGACAACCGCAGACGTTGCAGCAAGCAACGGTGTGATTCACGTGATTGACGCCGTAATTGTGCCGCCAACAGTAGATCTGTCGAAGCTCTAAAAAATTAAGTAATTTAAATTTAAAGGGTGGTTGGGCTTCGGCTCAACCACCCTTATTTTTTTGTGCGGTGGTTAGTTAGAAAATGAAGTGGATGGTAAATCGGTTTCGCCGTTGGCGATGGCGGTGATGATGCGTTGGGCCACTGCGACTGGCTCAAGCCCGCGCGGAAACTTTGGGGCAGTGCCAGCAACAGCACGCGAAGCCAAACCAGTTTCAGTATGCGGAGGTCGAGCATCGATTATTCGCACCCCAACTTTGCGTGCTTCACGAGCGAGTGCTTCATCAAATGAGCGAACCGCGGCTTTTGAAGCGCCATAGACCGACATGCCAGGAAGATTTTGCTCGGCGATGATGCCTGAGATGCCAACGAGCACCGAACCTTGAGAGATTTTGCGGAGGGCTGCTTGCATCAAAAAGATGTGTCCAAATGTGTTTGTGAGAAACACTTCTTCGACCGTGTCAATAGACGTGGCGCTGATCTCACCGAAAGCAACGACGCCCATCGCGTTGATCACGATGTTGAGCGCACCATGTTTGGCGATGACCTGATCGATAACCGCAGTTGCTGAATCTGGCGAACGCAGATCGGCTGCGATGTGATTTGGGTCTGGGCTCTGAGTTGACTGAGTTAACTGAGTGCGCGAAACAGTAACGACGATGCAACCCCGACTTCGCAGTTCAGTGGCGAGAGCGCTACCGAGACCACCAGTGCCGCCCGCGATGAGGGCCACTTTTTGTGCGAAATCAAATGTGTTGTTCGTGCTATTCATGTCTTAAGTCAACGCTATGGGGATTTCAGCGAATAGTGTCTAAGCAAGAAATCAACTCAACTTTGAAAGGTAAAAGTAATGGGAACATGTGGATGTGGTTTTACGACCGACGCGCAAAAGAATTGCAATGGCACGCACCGAGTGGTGCAAGCTGTGAAAGCCGACATTGCCGCCAAATTGGCAGAAAACGGTTTCGCCGAAGCAAGTGAGTTCGTGAAGACTGAAAAGAAAAGTTAGTAACTAGTTTTTAGTTTTTAGCTTGCCGAACCCGAAGTTTGGCGACAACGGTCACTGCAATAGCGAACATTCGGCCAGTCGCGAGACCATTTCTTGCGCCACTCAAAAGGTTTGGCACAAGTAACACAGATCTTTGGTGCAAAACCATTTTTTGTGCGCGGTATGCGAGGCATCTCGTTTCATAGTATTGGCTGGTGAGCATGCAAACAGTCTGGGTTTTTGGCGATCAACTAAACCGAAAGATCGGGGCGCTAGCCGACGCCAAACCTGCGACACATCGCGTGCTGATGATCGAATCACGGGCCAAAATCACAACTCGGCGCTGGCATGTGCAACGGGCTCACTTTATTGTTGCTTCGATGCGACGTTTCGCCGCCGAGTTGCGCGAGGCGGGCTTCGAAGTCGACTACCGCTTTGCCGAGTCGATGCGCACAGGCGTGCAGTTGCACCGCGACGAGTTTTCGCCATCGCAAATTGTTGTAACCGAGCCGAATAGTTACGCCGCGCGCGAACTTGTGTCGGCACTGAGTTTGCAATCTGTGAAGTCGAACCAGTTTTTGTGCCACCCTGATGAATACGCAAGTTTTCGCGCGACACGTAAGACCGTGAAGATGGAAGATTTCTATCGTTGGCAACGCAAACGACTTGATGTGATGATGGATGGCGACGACCCAGTTGGCGGCCGCTGGAATTTCGACGAAGAGAACCGACAGGGCCCGCCAAAAACCGACCAAGACCGTTGGCCAAAGCCGAAACCAGTGGCACTCGACGCGTTGGATGCCGAAGTTGTCGCCGATGTGTCGAGCAACAGTTGGGGCCAGCCGCCAACTGGGCAATGGGCAACGTCGCGAACCGAAGCTCTCGTGCGAATGAAATACTTTATGAAAAATAATTTACCGATGTTCGGTGAACACGAAGACGCAATGCTCAAATCAAATTGGCATCTCGCGCACTCGTTGCTGTCGCCATATTTGAATCTCGGTTTGTTGTTGCCAGGCGAAGTAATCGCCGCAGCCGTCAAAGAATTTGAAGCCGGCAAAGTGCCAATAAATTGTGCCGAAGGTTTTATTCGCCAAGTTATTGGCTGGCGCGAATATATGTGGAACTGCTATTGGCAGTGGATGCCGAAATATAAATCAATGAATGCCCTTGACGCACGTCGCGATTTACCGAAACTATTCACAAAACCAGATGCGACATCGATGAGTTGCATGAAGTCAGCACTTGATGGCGTGTATCAGCGGTCATATGCGCACCACATCGAAAGGCTGATGGTGCTCGGAAATTTTGCGTTGATCGCAGGGGTTGATCCGCAACAACTAACCGATTGGATGTGGAACAGTTTTGTTGACGCAGCCGAGTGGGTGATGGTGCCCAATGTTGTCGGCATGTCGCAATATGCCGACGGCGGAATGTTGGCGACCAAACCATATGCAAGTGGTGGTGCGTACATCGATCGAATGAGCGATCACTGCAAAGGTTGTCGATATGACCGTAAACAACGTGTGGGGCCAGATGCATGCCCGTTCACCGTTTTGTATTGGGATTTCTTTTTGCGTCATGAGAAACTTTTCGCAAAGAACCCAAGAGTCGCGCGTCAGGTGCGTGCAGCCCAACAACTAAGCGACAGCGCAAAGGTGCGCGAAACGGCCGTGTCGATCTTGGCACGTTTAGATAAGGGCGAGCTATAACGATTGCCACATTTGGGCAAACAGCAAGAAGTAATATTTTTAAGTTCAGTCGATTTGGCTGGATTAATCCCCAAGTAAAAGGAAGTCAACATGTTAAGGAAACTCAAATCACTTGGATTCAGTGCGAACCTTTCGTACGCACTCGGATTCGCATCAGTAATTGGCAGCATCATCGTTTGGTTCACACAAGGTGGAACAGACGCAGGTGAAGTCGGAGCAGCCGGAGAGCGTTTCGGAATCTTCGTAGGTCTCTGGGCGCCAACATTCATGGCAATCGGTAACGGAATCGACAATTTGTCGGATTCGAAATAATTAAATTCGCAAGAATCTAATTATTAAATAATTGTTATAGGCGGTTGACGCTCGCGATAAACACTGCGAGCGTCACCGCAATAACAACTATCGGCGCGATGAAGCGTTGAAGGTTTGTCATACGTGTAGTTAATCATACTTCAGTAGTTAATAAAGGTAAGTTGAGAGAGTGACTGAGTATCGATATAGCGCGGGCGAGAAGTTGCCGATCGAAGTGTTGGTGTTCGAAATGGATCCAGCACACGTCGATGAATATTTAGCGATCGATCATGAAATCTGGACACTCGGCGAAGCGACGCTGCCGGGGTTTGAACGAATACCGTTCTTGTCGAAAGAAGTTTGGCTAGACGATTCGCGACCAGGGCGAATATCAATTGTTTTTGTCTGGGAGTCGCTCGAAGCATGGATGCGCGTCGGGACGCCAGAAATTCAGAAGCGACTGCAAGCAGAGTTTGATGCGCGGTTCAAGCACCCCGTGAAACTTGTTGAAGCGTGGCATGAAGAAACGAACTTTGGCATTCACCGGTGGAGTCGTTTCGAGCGGTGAGACGAGTTGCGGTCGGGTTGACGCTTTGCGCTGCGCTGATGTTGGTGGCGTGCGGTGACGGCGGTGAAGGATCGCGAACTATTAATGGCTATGTCGTTGAGGCAGGCGCAGAATTAGCCGGCGCCGACCTCGCGGGCGCCGATCTATCTGGGGCATATCTGGTTGGCATCAACTTGGCTGGGGCCGAACTAACTGGCGCCAACTTTTCGGGCGCAAACTTGAGTGGCGCAAATTTGTTAGATGCGAATTTGTATCAAGCGAACTTGAGTGGGGTTAATTTAAATGTCGCCAACATGCATCGTGCTGATTTAGTTGACGCCGATCTATCAAATGCCGATTTAACCGAAGCCGATTTGTCGGGTGCGCTAATGCTCAACACGAATTTTCGTGGCGCCAACTTGCTCGGTGTCGACTTTTCGCGCTCGAATCGCACGTCAGCAGATTTCACAGGCGCAATAATGCCTGACGGCACAACAAACCCTTAAGTCACAATTTCGCAAGCAGTTTTAGATCTTTAGTGCGACATGCTGCGACTAATGTTGCATCGTGTCTTTTATGAGAAAACTCGGTCGTAAAGTAAGTTTCGTTTG
>CANKZL010000081.1 GCA_947488385.1 Acidimicrobiaceae bacterium
TCAACTTGCAAGTTGGCACCGGTAATAAATTTGGCGGACTCGCTGCACAAAAACGCCGTTACGTTGCCAAAATCTTTTGGATCTCCAATAACACCTGCAGGAATACCCATGGTGCCAACATCTGGTGTTGAGCCATACAACTGGGTGATGCGATCAGTCGCGTGAATACCCGGCTGAATTGTGTTCACCGTGACGCCGTCGGGTGCGACTTCGCGAGACACGGTTTTCAAAAAGCCGGTTAATCCTGCTCGCACTGTGTTTGACAAGATCAAAGATGCAATCGGCTGACGCACGGCAACCGAAGTTATCGCGACTACTCTGCCCCACTTGCGTGTTTGCATCGCGGGCACAACTAGTTTCGTCATTGCAATCATCGACATCAAACCGTTTTGTAAAGCAGTTTCGTAACTAGCGACATCGGTGCTGGCGAAGTTTCCTGCTGGTGGCCCACCACTGTTGAGAATTAAAATATCAATTTGCCCAAGAGTTTTTGTGGCTTGGGCGATAAAGCTCTCGCCACCACTAACTGTTGAAACATCGGCAACAATGCCAACACATGAGTGGCCAATTTTTGCAGCGGCATCTGCCACGCGCTTGGCGTCACGGCCACACAACACGACCCGCACACCGTCATTGGCCAGTGCCTGTGCCGTAGCAAAGCCAAGGCCAGCCGAGCCGCCCGCAACTGCAGCGGTGCGACCAGTAAGCCCAAGATCCATAAGGGTTCAGGTTAGTTCTGAGACGGCACTAGCGACTTAGGCGACTTATAATTAGCCCTGTTAGGTGGTGAGACCCAATGGGCCGATCGGCAATTCCGCCGCGGTCGAGCGAGCGTTACCTTGATGCAATAGCCGACGCGGAGACGTTTCCGTATTGGCTAGACGACGTTGACGAGCCCGACTCGAACCCCACAGCAGTTCACAACGAAGACTGCGACCTGTGCGTGGTTGGTGGCGGTTTCACGGGTCTTTGGACGGCGATAATCGCCAAACAACGCAACGCCAATAGCGAAGTCGTGTTGATTGAAGCACACGAAATTGGTTCTGGCGCAAGTAGCCGTAACGGCGGCTTCATGGATTATTCGTTGACTCATGGCATCGCCAACGCACAAGAGAGATTTCCTGACGAGGTTGCAGTTCTTGAACAACTCGGCAGAGACAACATAACTGAAATTGAAAAAGTAATTCGCGACTACAAAATTGATTGCGACTTTGAGAGAAACGGCGCAATCGAAGTTGCCAGCAGTTGGCACCCTGAGAACTACACCGAAGAGTTGCAGCAAGATTATTTGCAATTGCGCGACCTTGGTCACGACGTTGAGTGGCTAGATCTCGAAGCGATGCGCTCTGAAGTGCACTCGCCCGTTTTTACGGGTGGTCTGTGGGCAAAAGATACATCGGCGCTGGTTGACCCTGCTCGCCTGGCGTGGGGGCTAAAGCGCGTTGCAGAAACTCTTGGCGTCAGAATTTACGAAGACACGCGCGCAGTCGATTTGAACGACACCAAGAAAAACATCGAGATAAAAACACCGCTCGCAAAAATCAAAGCCAAGAACGTCGCACTTGCAACGAACACGTTCAAGCCGTTGTTGCGACAGATGAATAAATACATTGCTCCCGTCTACGACTATTGCTTGGTCACTGAGCCACTTTCTTCAGAACAACTCGCAAGTATTGGTTGGAAGAATCGCCAAGGCCTCGCAGATTGCTCAAACCAGTTTCACTATTTCAGATTGACTGCCGACAACCGAGTTCTGTGGGGCGGCTATGACGCAATTTATTATTTCGGCGGTCAGATGGACAAAGAACTTGAATCTCGACCCGAGACATGGGCGACGCTCTCGCAACAGTTCTTCACGACATTTCCACAACTTGAAGGCGTCAAGTTTTCGCACATGTGGGGTGCGCCGATTGATACATGCGCGCGATACAGCGTTTTTTGGGGCACGCACTTTGACAACCGCGTGGCGTATGCGCTCGGCTACACGGGTCTAGGTGTTGGTGCATCTCGATTTGGTGGCGAAGTAATGCTCGACCTGCTTGCAGGCAACGAAACACGTGCAACGCGCACAGAGTTTGTGCAAACAAAACCCCGAGCGTTTCCACCTGAGCCGTTCAGATTCATCGGCATTCAAGCCACCAAGTGGTCGCTTGATTACGAAGACCGCACTGGCAAGCGCAATCTATGGCTGCGTCTACTCGACCGACTGGGCTTGGGCTTTGACTCGTGATCTTCTAACCTGACGAGATGAGTTTGCAGTCTGTTGCCGACGTGCGCAACGCTCTTGACGAGCAAAACTACATCGCCAGTGACGGCTTGGCGACCGCGGTATTTTTAGCAATCTCACTAAATCGACCGCTGTTACTTGAAGGCGAAGCAGGCGTCGGTAAAACCGAACTTGCCAAAGCACTCGCAACAATTCGACAAAGCGAACTTATTCGTCTGCAATGTTACGAAGGTATTGACGCCGCTCAAGCAATGTATGACTGGGACTATTCGCGACAACTACTGCATCTGCGCACTGTTGAAGCCACGGGCGAAGCGACACAACTCGGTGCCGACAAACTTGAGGGTCAGTTGTATAGCGAAAAGTTTTTGATTCGCCGAGCGCTGCTTCGTGCGATTGACCAACATGCAGGTGCTTCGCCGGTTCTACTGATCGACGAAATCGATCGCGCTGACGACGAGTTTGAAGCATATTTGTTAGAAGTTTTGTCAGACTTTCAAATCACGATTCCTGAACTTGGCACATACAAAGCAACAACCCCACCGCTAGTTGTGTTGACTTCAAATCGCACCCGAGATGTACACGATGCTCTAAAACGTCGATGCTTGTATCACTGGGTTGAACACCCCGACTTTGATCGTGAAGTCGAAATTGTTACGCGACGCGTGCCACAAGTTGATGCAACACTCGCCCGACAAGTTGCCGGCGCCGTTGAGTCACTTCGCAAGATGCAGCTCTACAAACCACCTGGTGTTGCAGAGACAATTGACTGGGCAACAGCTTTGGGACGACTCGGCGTTCGCGAACTTGACGAGTCTGTAGTGCAAGCAACCCTCGGCACCGTGCTCAAGTATCGCGAAGACCACGAACGTGTGCGCGAAAACGGTGTCGCAACTTTGGTTAAACAGGCCTTTGAGCGGGGCTTGTACAGCAACTGATGACAGCCAACTCGTCGCCTGCCAACAAAATGGCGGTGGCGTTTGCGCGCATTTTGCGCGGCGCCGGACTAGATGTTCCTCTCGACTCGGTAATCGTTTTTGTTGCTGCTCTCACGCAACTCGGTCTAGATAATCGAGAAAACGTTTATTGGTCGGCACACGCGACGTTGATTCGTCGACACGAAGATGTGCAGATCTTTGACCGTGCATTCAAGGTGTTTTGGGAACAACAAATCGCTGTCGATACAGCCACTTTTGAAGAGCAGCAAGAGTCAATTACTTTGCTGGTTGACGACGAAGATGCCAACACCGATGATTCATCGGCCGAACCAATAGAAGATGAAAACACGATCGCTCTGCGGTTTTCAAGAATCGAAACTTTGCGTGAAAAAGACTTTGCTGCTTACGACCAACTTGAATTGCGCGAAGCAGAACAATTCATGGCCAGTCTAAGATTGGCGGGTCCTCCCAAAAAGTCTCTGCGCTTGACAAAAACAAATCGTCATGGCGCAAGACACGACATTCGCCGCACAATGCGCGCAACTCTGCAACACGATGGTGAGCCAATTGAGCGTTACTGGCGCGAACCGAGCACAAAATTGCGACGCCTGGTGGTCTTGCTCGACATTTCTGGCTCAATGGAGCCATACGCCCGAGCGCTTTTGCGCTTCATGCACGCCGCAGTTGTCGGTCGACAAAAAGTTGAAGCCTTTACTTTCGGCACACGGCTAACTCGCATCACAAAAGAATTGTCAAGCCGCGATCCCGACAAAGCGCTCGCCCAAACTTCTGCTCAAGTTTCTGACTGGAGCGGCGGCACTCGTCTTGGTGAGTGTCTGCAAAGTTTCAATGACAATTGGGGCGTGGGCGGCATGGCACGTGGCTCGATTTTTGTAATTCTCTCTGACGGTTGGGACCGTGGTGATCCGAAAGTTTTGGCCGACCAGATGTCGCGTCTCAGCCGTGTTGCATACCGCGTGATTTGGGTTAACCCGCTCAAGGTGAGCCCTGGCTATGCACCATTGGCTCGTGGCATGGCGGCCGCAATGCCATACATTGATGAGTTCGTCGAAGGACACTCGCTTGAGGCACTTCGCGAATTAACCGAAGTGATTTCGAAAGACTCAAACGAAAGACGAAAGACAGTTACACATGCGTGAAATTTTGGGTGACATTGACCGTTGGCGCGCACAGAACAAACGAATCGCCGTTGCCCGCGTTGTCGACATCGAAGGCTCAGGACCACGAGATCCGGGTGCAGCAATGGCAGTCAATCAAGATGGTGAAGTTTGTGGGTCAGTCTCGGGTGGTTGTGTCGAAGGTGCCGTCGTGGCTGAAGCCCTAGAAATACTTTCAACCAACAGCCCTGGTCGGCTCGTGAAGTTTGGCTACTCAGACGACGAGGCATACGCAGTCGGCTTGACTTGTGGAGGCGTAGTACATCTGTTTATTGCGCCTCTCACTTGGTAGTTGAGTTAAATGATTTACTCTGCTCTCGCCGAAAGAATTCGCAACAATAAACCTGTCGTTCTACTCACAGTGATTGAGGGGCCGAATCTTGGCGCGACCTTGTTGGCTTCGCCAAGTGGCAGCAAACTCGACACGCTCGGCACACTCGGCGACCCAGAACTTGATCGCGTCGCCGTGCGTGATGCACTAGGTGAACTTGAAGCAGGTCGCACCAGCGTGCGCAACTACGGCCCAACCGGACAAGT
>CANKZL010000082.1 GCA_947488385.1 Acidimicrobiaceae bacterium
AAAAACACTTCGTTGAAACTTGCACCACCAGTCATCTGCCGCAACGGACGAATCTCGACACCTGGCGCGTGCATGTCAACAATGAAACCGGTTAATCCTTTGTGCTTTGGCAAACTTGCGTCAGTTCGACAAATCACTTCGCCGATGTCGCTGTATTGCGCACCTGACGTCCAAACTTTTTGACCGGTCACAACCCATTCTTCACCGTCACGTTCGGCTTTCATTTGCAAAGATGCAAGGTCGCTGCCGGCGCCCGGTTCAGAGAACAACTGACAAGCAACAATGTCGGCACGCCACATCGCCCGCAGAAACTTTTCGCGCGCAAGGTCGCTCGCGTGTGCCAAAATCGTTGGCGCAACCATGCCTAAGCCAATTTGAAAAATTGATTGGTTTGTAACTTTGAATTGCGCTTCTACTTTGCCGTAAGCCTTCTCAAATTCATTGGATAATCCACGGCCGCCATATTGCACGGGCCCCGTGATCCACCCAAAGCCCGCATCAAACTTTTGTTGACGCCACTTCTTTGCTCGAGCCACAACTTCTTGTTCAGATTCTTTGGAGCGCTCTTCAAACATCGAGACGTTGTCTGATCCTTCGCCCCACACGAAAGCCTTTTTTGATTCGCGCGGTTCAGCGTTGGCAGCCAAAAACTTGTGGGCATCAGCCGTGAATTGTTCGATCGTGATTTTTTCGTCAGTCGCCATGCAAATAACCGTACTTGTCAAAAGTCGTTTTGGCGAAGATGAGAGAAGCCCCAAAACGTGCATCTCAGCCGAGTTTTGACTAGTCTGCCTCGGGTGGGTCAGCCAGTAGATGTCAAACAATCAGCAGCCGGTGTGGCTGGTCGCATTCGGTTCGAACTGAATCGCACCCTTACTGGTCAAGGTCACGAAAAATTCACAAGCGCCAGCCAAGCAATCGGCCCGCGCCCCGCAGCAGAATTAGCGCGCCGACTATTTAATAGTGGCTCTGTTGTCGGTGTGCATGTGTTTGCCAACATCGTCACAGTTGATCTTTTGCCTGGCTCACGCGACAGCGATCTGGCCCAAATCATCACTGACCTGCACCAATATTGGAAACCCGGAATGAAGCCGCCATCCGTTGAAGAATTGATGGCCCAAGTCGCGCCAGCAGTGGTCGAAGCCCCGAGCGCCGATGGTTCAGCGCCACAATTAAGCGCCGCCGAAAAACTGATCCCGCCACATTTACTGGCCAGAAGCAGAGCCGCGCGTAGCAAGGCTCAATCGAAATAAACGAAATCGAAATAAGCGAAACAGCCGCGCACATGTTTACTACGAACATATGTTCGCTACAGTGCAGGCATGAAGTTATTGGTCCCCAAAACCCTCGCGGTCAAACATTCAGTTTTTGAAAAACAACTTTTAGAAAATTTCGCCGTCAGCGATGAGGTTCGTTCGCTGTTGCCCGACTCAGGTCTAGTCCGTGGACGAATTGTGCGTTGCTGCGGTGACGCCGCCGCATCGCTCGCCCTTTCCCTTTGCGCAAGAGCATCGCAGCAAAGTTCATGGCTCGGTGTTGTAGGTCTGAGTCATCTCGGCATTTCTTGTGCTGTCGAACATGGTGTGGCACTTGAGCGAATGGTGTTTGTGCATCCACCCGATACATCTCGCGATTGGTCGACAACTATGGCTGCGGTGATCGACGGTTTTGATTTATTGATAGTCGCAGTTCCCGAAAAACTTTCGGTTGCTGATGCCAGGCGAGTGCAAGCCCGTTTGCAATCTCGTCGTTCGGTGATGATCATCGTCGACAGTTCAACGTTGACTCAGTCAAGTTTTTCTAACGACACGCATCCATTTCACGCTGACGTTGTTTTAGACACCAAAACAAAAAGTTGGAGCGGTATCGACAAAGGTTCTGGCTATCTGCAACGTCGCGAAGTTGCAATCAAAGTTAGTGGTCGTCGGGTTCCCCGCATGCAAGAACACCTAGTCACTTGTAACTACTAAATTGCTCGCGCCAAAACGCTTAGCGGTGTTGCGCTGTCTCGACTGGTCGGCAGTAGTCGCAGCAAAAACTTCAAATAGTCCATGCGCGGTGATGCACGCACAAAGAGTTGTTTCACGCTCTGTTTCGGCAATGCGTTATGGCGTTCAAGTAGGTATGCGTCGCCGTCACGCCCAGGCGTTGTGTCCCGATCTTGAAATCGCAGCATTCGAACCCAACCGCGACCGACGCGCCTTCAACACGATCGTGCGCGCGGTAAGCGAAATCGTTCCGCTTATAGAGGTCAGCGAACCAGGTGTAATTGTGTTTGCGGCGCGTGGACCATCTCGATATTTTGGTGGCGATGAGCCAATGGCTAAAAAAGTTATGCAGATTTTGCAAACTTCAATTGTTGCGGATTCTCAGTTTGGCATCGGGTTGGCCGACAGTCGTTTGGCTGCTCACATTGCGGCACGTATCAGTGCTGAAACTAAAACAGCGTTTCTAGTTGAGCCAGATCAGACACGACTCTGGCTCGCACCCCAATCGGTGAGAGTTTTAAGCGAGTTCGCCAACGTCAGTCGCGAAACCATTTCGCTACTCGAGCGACTCGGGTTGAACACACTGCAAGATGTCTGCAAACTAGGCGAGTCAGTTTTAGCCGGCAGGTTCGGTGAGTTGGGCGTTGAGTTGCACCGTCTGGCGCGCGGCGATGAGCAACATCCACTTGCTGCGATCGCGCCACCGCCTGCGCATCTTTGTTTAAGGGTGTTCGAAGAACCGATCAACGATCAGCAAACACTGCTGAACAACGTCAAAGTTATGGCTGGCGAATTCAGCGAATACTTCTCGCAACAAGGTGCGGTTTGCGTTCGCGTAATCATCAAATTCGAATCAGAGTCAGGTGATCGTTTAGAAAGACTCTGGTATCGGCCCCAGGGTTTGACTGCCACGACAATTCTTGAAAGCGCAAAATGGCAGATTGAAAGCTGGTTAGTCAACGAATCAATTCATACCCAGATAACTCAAGTGCAGCTGATCGCCGATGAAGTGCGCACAGATACTGCACGCCAACTCAAGTTGTGGGGCGGTGTAACACAAACTGATGAGACAGCAACGCAAGCGATCAATCGTTTAACCGAGTTGCTCGGTTCAAGCTCCGTGCAACGAGTCAAGTGGCAAGGTGGTCGAGATCTGCAAGATAGCTATCAACTTGTGGCCGCATCGCAGATACAAGCAAGCAACCTTGCACCAGAAACTTTGATGTCAGCAACAATGCAGCAGTCAAAGTGGCGTGGGTCTTTACCGACTCCGTCACCAAGTGTTGTTTACTCTGATCTAGTTGTTGTTCAGGTCACCGATAAAGACAAAAACTTGTTGCGCGTCAGTGCCCGCCATGAGTTAAGTGCCGAGCCTGTTTATTTATCAATCAACAAAACTTGTTGCAAAATTATTTCTTGGGCTGGACCATGGCCAGTTGAAGAAAAGTGGTGGGATATCACTCGCAGTCGACGACTGGTTCGATTACAAGTTGTGGTTGAAAAAATTCTGCCTGACGGTTCATCGCAGATTCAAGCGTTGTTGGTCGCACTTGAACACGGCGAGTGGAGCATCGCGGCAATCTACGGCTAGTTACTTGGCGAGATATTGTGCAGATCATGGTTTCTGACTTTGGCCTTGAATACGTCAAAAACTTTTGCGTGCTGTTGGCGAGTCACAAGCCTGTTGATGATCGCGAACGTGAGTCAATCAAAACTTTTCTTCAGCTTGCTCCAACTCTGAGTGCCCCATTTGATGAACACAGTGACCTGACGCACATCACCGCATCAGCAATCGTCGTTGGCGATCGTGGTGTTGTCTTGCACTTGCACAAGCGACTCAACATGTGGCTTCAACCTGGCGGACACATCGACGCCAACGAGTTAATCCAAGATGCGGCGATGCGTGAGGCCAGAGAAGAAACCGGTTTAGAACTTCAACACTTTGGTCAGGTAGGTGACACGCCGAAATTTATTCACCTTGATGTTCACCCTGGCCCGCGTGGTCATACGCACTTAGATGTTCGATTTTTGCTGTGGGCCACAAACGAGAATTTTGCCCCGGCTGCAGGCGAGAGCCAGCAAGTGAAATGGTTTAGTTATGAAGATGCATTGCGCGCATCCGAAGACGGTGCCCGCGGTGCGATTCGCGTCGCCCGTCGACTCGTTCAAAAGTAACCAGCAAAACAGCCTCTAATGTTATAAGCGAACATATGTTCGCTACGCTAAGGCGAATGGTCGAGTATGCCGAGCTGCACTGTCGGTCAAACTTCTCGTTTTTATACGGGGCTTCGCACCCCGAACAACTTGTTGAGTCAGCAGTTCACAACCAGTTGAGTGCGCTCGCACTCACAGATCGCAATGGTCTTTACGGCGTTGTGAAGTTCGCCCAAGCCTCTCGCACATTTGGTTTACCGACTTTGTTTGGCGCAGAACTCTCGTGCTCAAACAAAAACAGTTCTGACAGTTCTAATGGTGAAATTGACGCGCACATTGTTTTAATCGCTGATGGCCCATCGGGGTATTCGCGACTTTCGCATGCGATCACACTTGGTCAATTCGCAGGTTCGAAATCTGCGCCAGTTTTCAGTACGACAAAAATCGCCGAGTCGCTAAGCGACACATGCTGGGTTCTCACTGGCGCCAATGGTGGCATCATCAATCAAGCACTTGAACAACACGGCCCAGAAGTTGCATCGCGCCGATTGCAAAAACTAGTCAGTGAATTCGGTCGTCATCGCGTGTTGGTCGAACTATGCGATCATGGCGACCCGCTTGATTCGACTCGCAATGATGCACTCGTGCAGATAGCAATGCGCAACAACGTGCAGTGCATCGCAACCAATGACGTCAGCTATGCGTCGCTGCGTGAGCATCGATTAGCTG
>CANKZL010000083.1 GCA_947488385.1 Acidimicrobiaceae bacterium
GCAGTAACCGACAGCGACTCTGATGTGGTGTTTGATCGTGAGCGCAAACCTGGTGTCGCTAATTTGCTCGAGATTCTGGCTGCTGCGACGAATACAACGCCACAAAAAGCAGCCGAGAGTTACACGCGTTACGGCGACTTAAAGTCAGCGAGCGCGCAAGCGGTGATTGCAATGCTTGAGCCGATTCAAACTCGATATAAAGATCTTTTAAACGACAAAGCCGAACTTATGCGTCTCATCCATAAAGGCAACTCGCGTGCCCGAGTGGTGGCTAGTGCAACTCTCGCGCGAGCACAAAAGTCGATTGGTTTTCTAAGCAGTAATTAGATCTCGTCAGCTTGTCGCAATGCAGCCAGTGCGGTTCGCAGATTTGGCGAGTCAGAAACTTCGCCACCCACAAGTTGGCATGTCTCTTCGTCGCTACCCGCTTGGCGCAACATCTGTGCGCCGATTTTTTCGTGCGCGTGATATTTTGCGAACCTTGAGCCCCGTTCACCAACGATTGTCGCTAACACACGCGAAAAAACACCCAAATTAGATTCAAGTTTGCCGATGTCGTGCAGCAGCGAGGCTCGCACTTGTGTGGCAGTTGCTTGTGGATAGAACTTTAAAAACCGATTCATCACTTTTATGCTGTGCTTTTTATCAATTGGCATCATTGCCGACCACAGCGCAAATTCGCTATTCAACAAAGTTGCTCGAACAAGCTCGACTTGATCTTGATCGATCGGTGCGCGACCCAAAGCTCCGAAAAAACGTTTGGCTAAATGCAACGCGCTAGTCATGACTTCTTGCGGGCTCGCGGGTGTGCTTCTCGATACATCTCGTAAAGCACTTCATTGTCGACTTTTGTGTAGATCTGAGTGGTGCTCACTGATGCGTGGCCAAGTAATTCTTGAACCACACGCAAGTCAGCCCCATGCACCAGCATGTGAGTCGCACACGAATGACGCAATGCATGCGGTGAAATCTCTTTGATGTTTGCCAAGGCTGCATATTTTCGCACGATATTAAAAACCGCCTGACGCGATAAGCGCGTGCCGTGCACGCCAAGAAACACTGCATCGCTTGCTTCACGACTCGCCCACTGTTCTGGCACCAAGGCGTCGCGACCGCCTAGGTCGAAATAATCACTCAACGCTTCGTGGCATGGTCGCCCAAATGGCACGATGCGTTCTTTCGAGCCCTTGCCAAAAAGTCGCACAAGTGAATCTTGCATATCGATGTCGCTCATCGACAGTGTGCAAACTTCTGCCACACGCGCACCGGTCGCATAGAGAAACTCGAGAATCGCCCGGTCTCGACGAGCAAACGAGTCGACACCGGTCACGGCTGCCAACAACAGTGCAACTTCGTCTTCAGAGATCGCCTTAGGCAAACTGCTCGGCACCTTTACACCGTCTACAAGTGCAGCTGGATTCTCAGCCCGAATTCCTTCTTGGGCGAGATATCGATAGAACATTCGCACTGCGGCGAATTGGCGTGCCACAGACTTTGGGGCTTTGCCGACTGCACGAAGATGGGCCACAAATCGTTCGAGGTGTTGCGGGCTTGCGTTCATCACATTTGCTTTTTGCTCTTTCAACCAAATCACGAAGCCATTTATGTCGCGTTGATACGCCATCAGCGTGTTGAGCGAGCGACCTTGTTCAACTCGCATCCAAGTCATAAAAGTGTCTAGCGGGTCAGCGGCCATGATCTGATGCGCTACAAATATTGACTGAAGTTTTGTGCCACCATCAGCAGACCAATAATGGTTTTACCGTCAGTGATTTCACCACGCTTGATCATTTCAAGAGTCTCATTAAACGCAATATAACGAATCGTCATGAATTGCTCTTCTGGTCCGTGACGGTCAACCTTGGTTTCGACGAGATCTGTCGCCAAAAACAAGTCAACCCTTGCATTGCTGATACCAGGAGCCGACTCATGGCTGCCGATGCTGAGCAAAGTGCCTGCCGTGAACCCAGCTTCTTCTTCAAGTTCACGGCGTGCCGTAATAACCGAGTCTTCACCATGTTTGTCTCGCATACCTGCAGGAATCTCGAGAGTTTTTTCGTTAAATGGTGGTCGATATTGATTGACCAAAATTACTTGCCGCGCCGATTTCTCACCCAGCAAAGCGACAATACCGACCGCCCCAGGAGAACTCACGTACGTGCGAGTGAAATCGTTGCCGAGTGGATCAGAAAAACTGCCTTGCACCAAGGACCATGCAGCCCAAGTATGAACTACTTTTTGTTTCTTGATTTCGAAGTCTGCCGTCACTGCGACAACCTCACAGTTTTGATTAGCGCGATACTGACTGGCTCGGAGTATCAACAATCTCGATCGGCAGTTGAGCCAGTCTCTGAGTGCGATATTTCAGCGCTGCAGCGATTAGTTCTCTGAACAACGGATGCGGACGGTCTGGCCGACTTTTGAACTCTGGGTGCGCTTGAGTACCGACCCAGAACGGATGATTCTCAAGTTCAACGAACTCGACAAGCCTCTTGTCTGGCGATGTTCCACTGCACAACAAACCAGCTTCTTCAATTCGAGTGCGATAGTTCGAATTGAACTCATAGCGGTGACGATGGCGCTCACTGACAACCGGTTCGCCATAGGCGTTGGCAACTTTTGTGCCAGGAGTCAAAACGGCGTAATAGGCACCAAGTCGCATCGTGCCACCTTTTTCAGTAACTTCGCGCTGATCATTCATCAGGTCAATCACTGGGTGAGGTGTTGCCGCATTGAACTCGGTTGAGTTCGCGTCTTTCAAACCCACAACATTTCGCGCAAACTCGACAGTCATAACTTGCATACCCAGACAAAGACCCAAACAAGGCACCGAGTTTTCGCGGGCATATTCGGCCGCACGAATTTTGCCTTCGATACCCCGAGGTCCAAAGCCGCCAGGTATCACGATGCCATCAAGCGAACCCATCGCTTCATCTGCCAAAAGCCCTTCAACATCTTCGGCTTGAATCCATGTCACTTCAATTTGGGCGCCATGGTGAAAGCCGGCGTGTTTCAAACTCTCGATCACCGACAAATAGGCGTCATGCAGATCTACATATTTACCGATCAAACCGATGCGCACTGGCGAGACCGATGCTTCGATGCGGGCAACGAGTTGGCGCCAATGCGACAAATCAATTGGTGCATCGATTCGCAACACATCGCAAATCACCGTGTCGAGACCCTCATCATGAAAAATCAACGGAAGTTCATAAATGTTTTTAACATCAACGGCGTTGATCACTGCGCGGTTATCCACGTCGCATTGGTTCGAAATTTTTCGCTTTAACGAATCGCTCAGAGGTTCATCACTTCGACAAACGATCACATCTGGCTGAATACCACGGCTGCGCAACTCGGTGACGCTGTGTTGTGTCGGTTTTGACTTTTGCTCACCACTTGGGCCGATGAACGGCACCAAAGTCACATGCACATAACAGACGTTGTCACGACCAACTTCGTTTCTGAACTGACGAATCGCTTCAAGAAACGGCAAAATCTCAATGTCACCGACTGTGCCACCAACTTCTGTAATCACCACATCAACTTCGTCGTTAACCAGGCGGTGAATACGACGCTTAATCTCGTCGGTCACGTGCGGGATGACCTGAACAGTACGACCGAGGTAATCGCCGCGACGCTCAGCGGCAAGCACTGACTGATAAATAGAACCTGTTGTCGCATTTGATGCCCTGGTCAACGGCTCATCAATGAAACGTTCGTAGTGACCAAGATCTAGATCTGTTTCACCGCCGTCATCAGTAACAAAAACTTCGCCGTGTTCAAACGGGTTCATCGTGCCCGGGTCGACGTTGATATACGGATCAAGTTTTTGCATCGTGACGCGCAGTCCGCGCATTTTTAGAAGACGACCAAGTGAAGATGCGGTCAAACCTTTGCCGAGTCCGCTGGCG
Organism: Acidimicrobiaceae bacterium; assembly: GCA_947488385.1. Taxonomy (GTDB): domain Bacteria; phylum Actinomycetota; class Acidimicrobiia; order Acidimicrobiales; family Ilumatobacteraceae; genus BACL27. Next base: position 3,915 of record CANKZL010000083.1, read on the forward strand.
ACACCGCCCGTTACAAATACGTGCTTTGGCACTTCGGGCTCCCGTCTGAGTTGTTAGGTGTGGAAAAATCCACAGTGACTATGACGGAAGATAAGTATATACAGAAATCTAGGTACGACGTTTCTTGGGGCTCGAAGCCGACAGCAAGTCGCGGGCATGTTCAATCGCCGACCCTTGGGCAACACCGCCTGAGAGCATTCGGGCGATTTCTGACACCCGATCGTCACCGTCGAGTGCCGTCGCCATTGCAAAAGTCTGCTTTGCTCGCACAGTTTTGGTTACGTTGACCTGGGTTTGTGCCGCAGCAGCCACCTGAGCCAAGTGGGTTACGACCAATACTTGATGTCGCTGACCTAAGTCTGCCAATGCGTTGGCGACCGCAACAGCGGCCGTGCCACCGATACCGGCATCAACTTCGTCGAACACGAGCGTGCCCGGGGCTTGGGTCAAGACAAGTCGCAACGCCAACATGGTTCGCGCCAACTCACCGCCTGAGGCAACTTTTGTCAACGGCAACAGAGGCGACCCTGGGTTGGCCGACAGCAAGACAACAACTTCGTCGCCTGGGTCATCGCCCACGGTTATCGCCAACGAGGCATTGTTCATCGCCAAACTTTTGAGATGCGCTTCAACTGCGCTTGCCAGTTTTGGTGCTGCGGCTCGACGCTTTGCACCTACAGCCTTCTCGGCTTTTGCCAATTCGGCAAGCGCACCTTTACGCTCGGCATCAAGTTCACTCGCCCGCTGTTCGAAACCTTGCAAATCAGCAAGTCGCTCGCCGACCTCTTGGCCATATTTAATGACATCAGCCAACGACTCGCCATACTTTCGTCGCAAATCAACCAGCAACTGGCGACGCTTACGAATCTCTTCAAGTCGCTGCGGGTCTTCTTCTGTGGATTCTGCTTTTGC
>CANKZL010000084.1 GCA_947488385.1 Acidimicrobiaceae bacterium
TCTACCTATTTGTATTGCGCGGCTTTTATGCACACAATGACACCAGAACACCATTTTTTATCAATCTGTTTGAAAATGCACTGAATATTGTTTTCGCAATTTTGTTTGTTGATAAATACGACGTCTTGGGTTTAGGTCTGGCGTTTTCAATCGCCTATTTGATATCTGCAGTCGTGGCGTTATTTATACTGCAACGCAAGACGAGCGAGATTAATGCACCCAAGATTTTGCTCAGTCTTCTGCCAATTGTGTTGAGTGCAGTAGTTATGGCTTTCGTCGTCAAGATTCTCAGCCAGCAAATTGCAGGCGACAAAGCCACAGCGGGCTTGCAAGCCACTTCACAAGTTGTAGTTTGTGTCGTTGTTGGCGCACTTGTTTACTTAGTGATGATTTTTGCCCTGCGCGTTCGCGAACTACGCGAATTAACTGGCAAGAACGACTAAGTCGTCGCGATGAACAACCTCGACTGAAACACCCTCGCCGAGTTCGGTGCTCTTTTGCCCGGCACCTGCGCTGGCTTGAATCGAACTGACACTGGTCATGCCACGTGCAATTACATTGCCAGACGAATCAATCACTTCAATCGTGTCGCCAACTGCGAAATCTCCCGTGACGACTTTTACTCCAGCATGCAATAGCGAAACATTTCGTCGCAGCAACGCATCGCGCGCTCCGTCGTCGATTGTTACCGATCCCGTTGCTTGCGCGGCAAATGCAATCCACAACTTTCGAGCGGTTAGTTCTCGTTTGCGTGGCAAAAACTGGGTGCCTGCCCCAGCGACTTGATTAACAGCATCAACAACAACATTTTGGCGTTGCGCAGAAGCGATGACCGTACGCACGCCTGACCACGACGCGATGCGTGCTGCAGCAAGTTTTGAGGCCATACCACCGCTACCACGATCATTTACTGAACTGCCAGCGCGTACCGACAGCAACTCGTCGTCGGCTTTGACAGTTTCGATGAACACTGCTGATGAGTCGAGATTCGGGTCGGCAGTAAACAAACCTTTGAGATCAGTCAACAAAACTAAAACATCAGCCGAGATACTGTGCGCTACAAGAGCAGCAATGCGGTCGTTGTCGCCAAAACGAATTTCATCACTGGCAATCGCGTCGTTTTCATTTATCACTGGCACGCAACCCAACTCGAGCAATCGCGACAGCGTTTGCCTGGCATGCAGATATTGATTGCGGTCGATGAAGTCATTTGGCACGAGCAACACCTGTGCACCAACCAAGTTGTGGCGATCAAGTTGCACGTTGTATTCCTGCATCAAGCGACTCTGACCTGCCGCCGCGAGTGCCTGCAGAGTTGGCATATCAGTTGGGCGTTTGCCAAGTTTCAATGCTGCGACACCGCCGGCCACCGCCCCAGAGGTAACGACTAACACTTCATGACCCAAGTTGCGCAATGTCGCGACTTCATCGCACAACGCACTAACTGCAGCCGAATTGATGTTGCCCTCTTGCGTCGTGATCGACGATGTACCAATTTTTACAACAACGCGCATGACTATTGCTCGGGTGTGTAGTCGAACGAGAATGTGCCGATCCACACAACAGCACCTTCAGTTGCGCCTGCGCGCGCCAACAATCGTGGAATACCAAGTCGTGACATGCGATCGTCGATGTAGTTCAGCGCGTCAGCATTTGTGATGTCGTTCAATGCGATTGAGCGCTCGATATCACGGCCATGTAGACGAAACTCATTGCCGCCGATGCGCTCAACTCGCGTGCCTTGGGGCTCAGGACGAAACGTAACAGGCCCAATCGGCGCTGGTTCGGTTGTGCGAGCCTGCGCCACGAGTTCGGCCAACTTATTCAATACATCACGTACGCCATCGCCGGTCACGGCTGAAATTTTTGGCCCATTGAACGCAGCAATATCTTCAGGTGTGGCCGAATCTGTTTTCGTTGCTATGACTAGCCGTGGGCGATCTAAAAGTTCTGGCTGATAGGCCTTTAATTCACGCAACAAAATTTCTTCTTGTTCGGCTGGTGGAATTTCTTCCATTGACACGAGATCAATCAACACGCACAACACTCGTGCGCGCTCGATGTGGCGCAAGAACTGATCGCCAAGACCTTTGCCTTGACTCGCACCTTCGATAATTCCGGGAATGTCGGCGATGACGAACTCGGTCGTGTTGTTCAATCGCACGACACCCAAGTGTGGCTCAAGAGTTGTGAACGGATAATTGGCGATTTTTGGTTTCGCCGCCGAAACAGAACTAATAAATGTGCTCTTGCCCGCATTTGGGAAACCGACGAGTGCAACATCGGCCATTAATTTCATCTCAAGTTTCAACCAACGATCGAAACCATGTTCACCTTGCTCGGCAAACTTTGGCGCACGACGACGATTCGACAAAAAGCGCGCGTTGCCCCGACCGCCCTCGCCGCCTTGTGCAGCGAGCCAACGCGAACCATGAGTTGCAAGATCGGCCAGCGTGTCACCGGTGTAAAGATCTTTGATGACTGTGCCTTCTGGAACTTTGACGATCATCTCTTCGCCACGGCGACCATGCAAGTCTTTTCCCATCCCTGAAACGCCGTCTTGCGCGCGTCTGTGCGGATGATCACGAAATGCCAACAAACTCGCCACGTTGCGATCGGCTTCAAGCCACACCGAGCCACCGTTGCCACCATCGCCACCGTTTGGTCCACCGTTAACAACAGGGCCCTCGCGACGGAAACTGACGCAGCCACTACCGCCATCACCTCCGCGAACATTTAATTGGGCTTCGTCAACAAAGGCGCTCATTGGTCTCCTGTTTGAGTCTGCGTAGCGAAAGCAGGCTGTTTAAGGCTACAAGCGACAAACTGAGGTCACCCTTTGCCTAGGGTTGTGTCAATGGTTAATGAGTTAAGTAATGACACTTCAAGCGAGACCACGAAGTCGCGCGCCGAGGCGTGGGCCGAGACGATGCACGGTCACACGGTTGATGCAAGTAGCGAGATTCGCCTTGCCCATGTTGACTCGTGGGCCGGCACGGGCACGCGCGATCTAGTTGATCGTCGCAAACGTGAAGAGATCGAAGATCGCAACTTAACTGTTCTGGCGACTCGAAGTTTCTCTGCGGGCAACCGCGCAATCGAAGAAGAACCCGACAAATTTCGCACATGCTTTGAGCGCGACCGAGATCGCATCCTGCATGCTTCTTCGTTTCGAAGATTGGCCGGCAAAACACAAGTTTTTGTTTTTCCTCAAGATCATCAACGCACGCGATTGACTCATGCGCTTGAAGTTGCCCAAGTGGCAACATCGGTAGCACGCGCGGTCGGCGTCAATGTCGCACTGACTGAGGCAATTGCGCTCGGTCACGATTGCGGTCACGGTCCTGGTGGTCACGCCAGCGAAGATGCATTGTCGCCATATGTCGATGGCGGTTACGACCATGCAACTTGGGGCGCCGACGTCACGCTCGTGCCGCTTAATTTGTGTGTTGAGACTCTCGACGGTATTCGTAATCACTCGTGGTCGCGACCTGCGCCAAAAACACCAGAAGGCGAAATTGTTTCGTGGGCAGATCGCATCGCGTATGTCTGCCACGACTTTGAAGACGCGGTTGCTGCTGGTGTAGTCACAGTCGATGCGTTGCCCGAGCAAGTGCGTGTTGTCTGCGGCACACGACGCGACGATCAACTACGAGCGTTTATCAGCGCGATGATTAACGCAACTGCCACGACTGGTCGCATCGCAATGACTAGCCAATGCGCAGATGCGCTCGCTGTGTTTCGCAAATTTAATTACGAAAATATTTATATGCGTCGTGAGTCGCGCGCTCAGGCCGAATCGGTAATAAGTTTGTTGCGCGCTCTTGTCGAGCACTACGTTGCGAATCCAAAGTTGATGTATGCGCCAGGCGAAAGAGAGTTGTTCGACCCGAATAGTGCCGAGGCAACGAAACTGGCCGTCACCTATGTTGGTGGCATGACAGATCGATTTGCCTGCCGTCAAGCAATGTCGCTTCTCAACTGGCCCGAATCACAACTCCCCCAAGGCATCGGCACATAAACATTGCCACGGCGATGATGTTCGCATCGCTTAGATGCAACCTATTAAGCGCCTAAACTCGCAATCATGTCGTCTGTGAATGTTGGTGTTGACGTAACCAATGGCATGCGCTCTGGGCTCTCAAAATACTTTTTGAGCTTCACGGCAGTCGGTTTCGTGTTGCCTTTATATCTGTTGCTTCTCTCTGGGTTTCCATTCTTCGATGCGGTCAAGGTCGTATCTGTCGTCTTGATACAAATTGCTGCGGGCGCATCAATTTGGTTGAACATCATGAACCCTCGAAGCGTCGCGGCGGTCGAATCTGTTGGCATGGGGCTGGCCCTTGGCTCAATTTTCGGAGTTGTTGGTCATCAACTATTTCTTTCCACGCCGATTCGTTCATTTGGTTGGTTGCTGCCAGTCGTTGTTGCTTTAATTGTTCATTTCTTTTCACGTAAGAACCAGATCACACGAAAGAGTTTTGCTGATAGCGAACTTTCAAGCTTGTTCTTTGTTGTTCTCGCAGTTGTCGTAATTCTGACCCAGTGGTGGTGGCTATTGCCTCTCGCGTTACCAACCGGGTTGGCGCTCTATCTGCTCTCGGACACAGGTCAGCGCAAACTCGCAAGTCAAGGTCGCACGTTATGGGTTCTTATCGCACTTCTTTTCATCGCCGCTACTTTCACCATGCTCTATCTTCGCCAACTAAACCTCGACTGGTGGATTCGCTCCTGGGACGTAACGATGTTTGAGACGAAGTCATATTCGATAGCCACTCTCGGTTCTGGCGGAAACTTGTCGCTTGCGGGCTACCCGATGAA
>CANKZL010000085.1 GCA_947488385.1 Acidimicrobiaceae bacterium
CAACCGGCACCTTTTTTAATCCAATGCTGCTCTTGCCTGACTTTTCGTAAAGTGCAACAAGTTGTTTGGTCAACGAAGCGTCGCCCATTATTTCGTCGGGCAACATCACGACAAACGGTTCGTCGCCAACCGCTTGGCGCGCACAACTCACTGCGTGACCCAGACCCAATGGCGACTCTTGGTAAACGACGCTGACCGCGACTTTGTCAGTGCTGGCTGCCGACGCATAGTTCTCGATCGACGGCTTGGCCCGGCTGGTGACAATCACAACCCGTGTGCAGCCCGCTTGTGCCGCCTCATCAATCACGAACTGCAGCGCTGGCGTGTCATATATAGGTAGCAATTCTTTGGGCGTGGCGCGGGTCGCGGGCAAGAAGCGTGTGCCCATTCCGGCCGCAGGAATAACAGCAGTGCGCACAGCCACACATGCATCCTAGAATCAAAAGCCCTATGCCGACTTATGTCTACAAATTCATTGACTCGGGAGAGACCATTGAGATTTATCAGGCATTCAGCGACGACGCACTAACCGAGGCTCCACACCCGTCTGATGGCAAGCCGCGCAAAGTCAAAAAAGTGTTTACTCCCGTCGGCATAACTTTCAAAGGTGGAGGGTTCTACAAAACCGACAGTGCCGGCACGAGCAAAACTTCGGGTTCTGGCACTGGTGCAAGCAAGAGCACAGACAGTGCAACTTCGCCAGCAACTGACTCAGGTTCTTCGGGCGAAACAAAGTCAGGCTCAACAGCTGAAACTAAAACAAGCACCAGTGCTGCAACACCAGGTTCAACACCGGCGGCAACCACACCTAAACCAACGAGCCCAGCCAAGAGCGAATAGCTCGGCACACATGGCGCGAAGCCATGAAAACAAAACTTCGCGAATCTGCTCGTGAATCTTGGTATGCCCTTTGTCGTGATGCAGCGCGACAAAAAATAATTGTCGTTTCACTTTCAATAATTTGCACATTGTTCTATCTGGTTTCCGCCGTCTCGTTTAGCGACAACAGCGAAGCAACATCCGAATTGCAAGGCCCGAGTCGCTACGAAATCAGAGTTGGGTTTCGCGCAGTTGCAATGCAAAGTGCGGGGCCGCTGCCCGAAATGCGCTCGGGTGACTATGTCGACGTGATCATCGACTCGGCGATTGTTCTTGAGCGAGTCTCAGTTATTGATTTTGTCGAGCAGCCCAATCGTCAAACAACTGTCGTGCTGGCTGTGCCAGTAAGCAATGCAGCAATGATCGCCAACGCGGCGTCTCTGGGTATTGTCAGTCTCGTATTGGTCGGCTAGCGCCAATTATTTGCGACGATAATTAATATCGCCGCACCAAACGCGACCCGATATAAAACGTATGGCGTAAAACTTTTTGTGCGCACCAAACGAATCATCGACCACATCGCCAACCAGCCAGATAGCCCGGCGGCGATAATGCCCACGAGCATCGGCACGAGCAAACCCTCGGGTATTCCATCTCTAACGAGTTGACCCAACTTGAAGATGACAGCGCCGCCGATTATCGGCACGCTCATCAAAAAAGAAAGTCTGGCGGCTGCGTCTCGCGAAAAGCCGCTTAGACGCGCCGCGGTAATCGTGATGCCCGAGCGCGATGTACCGGGGTTTAGCGCCAAAACTTGGGCCGCACCAATTATTAGTGCGTCGCGCAGTTTGAGTTGATCGGTGTCTTGCAAATTTTGCATCGCACTCGCCCGACGATCTGCCCAGACCAACAACAAACCAAAAGCGATCAAACTAATTGCAATCAAATTTGGTGTACCAAGTCGCTCGGTAATCGCATCTTCAAAAATTATGCCCACAACGCCCGCAGGTATCGCCGAGGCAACCAAAAACCAGGCTTGCCGACCCACAATTGAAGCCGGTTGGCGTCGATTAAAAATCACTTGAGTGCCTTGGCGAACATAAACAATCAACTCGCCACGAAGATAAACCAAAACAGCAACCAACGTGCCGAGGTGCAAGGCCGTATCAAATGCTTTTGCTGTGGCGACCGTGTCGTAGTCGTTCCAGCCGAACAACCACGGAACAATTTCTAAGTGTCCGCTTGAAGAAATTGGGAGAAACTCAGTTAATCCTTGAACTATGCCCAGCACGATCGCGTGCAAAATTGACATGCAGGTTATGAACCGCTCATCATCACGTCGCTAATCACCAAAGACAAACCAACTGCACGCATCGGCAACCAATCAATATCTTTTCCGAGGTCGACAATGTTCAACAACATTTTCTGCAACGTAGATGCAATCGTGAATTCACGAATCGGTGCACCGAGCGTGCCGTTCGTAATTACGATGCCCGAAGCACCTGTCGAAAAATCGCCAGAGATCGTGTTCACGCCGCTGTGCATGCCGGCAACATCTTGAATCAAAACACCATCGCTAATTGATGCAATCAATTCGGCTTGAGTTTTGGTGCCTGGCTGAACTTGCATCGCCAAACAGCCCACGCCAGGTCCGCCGGCAAAACCGCCACGCGTTGCATTGCCCGTGCTCTTTGTGTTCATGCGTCGAGCGCTGTAGCTCGAATGCACGAATTTTTTTAGTACACCGTTTTCGATCAATACATTTCTTCGGGCTGCCAAGCCTTCACCGTCGATATCGGTTGCCGTGTAGGCAAGTGGATTCGTCGGGTCGTCGACAAGCGTGAATCGCGCGTCTGCAACCTGCTCATTCAAACGGTCGGCAAACAAACTGCGCCCCTTCGCTAAATTTTCGCCGTTTAGAGCGCTCGACAAGATGCTGACAAACTGCGACGTCACATATGGATCTAAAACAATCGTCACACTTTTGCTTGCAGGCTTAGTCGCACCCAGCAAACGCGTTGCACGGTCGGCGGCTTCACGTGCGGCTTTTTGTAAATCAAACTCTTTTGGCGAGTCGCCAACAGAAAAACCAAAACCAGTTTGCGCTTCATCGCCGTCATCTGCCAGCGTCGCAACTGAAACGTAACACGAGTTGCCACGACCGCTCTCACGAATGCCCGTTGTGGTCGAAACTGCCGTCTCGCCCCAACCATCTTCATAGTTCGACTGTTCTGACCGCACGCGCGAGTCGGCTGCCAGAGTTAATTTCTCGAGTTCTTTGGTTATCTCAATTTTTTTATCGGTTGGATAACTAGCCAACTCTTCGTCCCAGAACTTTTGCGGTATCTGCTGCACGCCATCTGGTTCGGCCAAACCCGCCCATTGGTCAACAGTGCCGAATTGAATGTTGTCGCGTGCCTCAGCCAAAACTTCAGCGATTGCTGACGGTTCAAGCGTGCCGGCGTACGCAAAGCCCGTGCGACCGTCTTTGATGATGCGAATTCCTACGCCTTCGCTTTGGGCTGAAACGAAATGTTCAAGTTCGCCCTCATATACGCGCACCGAAGTTTCGCCACCACGCGAAACATACGCTTCAATTTGTTCGCCCGGCTTTGCTTGCTCGACTACCGAGTCAGCAAGTTTTTGTAAGTCTGGAACGCCTACGGTCATGCTGCCGTGCCGCCGATTGTTAGCGAGCGAACACGAAGAGTTGGCTGACCATCACCAACTGGCACACCTTGACCGTCTTTGCCACAGGTTCCAGGATTGCCCATCGCAAAGTCGTTGCCCAGCAGATCAATGTCTTTCAAAACTTCTGGGCCGTTTCCAATCAAGTTGCCTTCACGCAACGGCTCGGTGATTTCACCGTTCTCAATTAAATATGCCTCGGTCATACCGAAAACAAAGTCACCGCTTGCAGTGTCAACTTGACCGCCACCGAGTTTGGCTACATAGACGCCCTGCTTGGTGTTGCGCACAATTTCATCAGGGTCTTCTTTACCGTTCAAAACAAAAGTGTTCGTCATTCGCACCATCGGCAAATGCTGATAGCTCTGACGACGACCGTTGCCGCTTTGCGCGCGACCTTCTTTTCGCGCACGCAGGTAGTCCCACATGTAGTCGGTAAGAACGCCGTCTTGAATAAGAGTGTTGCGTTGCGATGGGTGACCTTCGTCGTCGATGCCGATTGCGCCCCACTCGGCGGTCATCGTGCCGTCATCAACAAGAGTTACGAGCGACGACGCAACGAGCTCGCCCATCTTGCCGCGATAGACACTTGCACTCTTACCAACGAGATCTGCTTCAAGACCATGGCCGCATGCTTCGTGAAACAAAACTCCACCACTGCCACGCTTGATCACGACTGGCATCGCGCCAGATGGTGCAGGTCGAGCACTCAATTTTGTGACGGCTTGCTTAGCGGCACGAATCGCCAACTCTTCGACATCGTTTTCGTCGAACATCTCAAACCCAATTGTGTGACCAAGTGAGTCGTAGCCGGTTTGCATGCCGCCGTCACCGGTTGCAACAACACTGACTCGCAACAGCGTGCGCACTTGTTCGTCGGCGCTCAACACTCCGTTGCTGTTTGCCACCAAAATTCGACGGCGTGAGTCGCCGTAACCAGCAGAAACTTGCACAATTGATGCATTCACTGCTCGCGCTGCTGCATCAACACGCTTAAGAAGTTCGACTTTGCGAGACTTCTCGACACCGTCAGGTGCAACTTTGACTGTGTTGACAGAGTGTCGCAACACATCGCCGAGTTGCACTTTGTTCACGCCACCGCCGCCTTGTTTGGCCGCCATCGCCGCTGCCTGCGCAGCCGCAAGCAAGCCTCGCTCAGACAAATCTGAAGTGTGTGCAAAACCAGTTGTTTCACCCGAAACAACACGAATGCCTGCACCGCGATCTCGCCCCGATGTAACTTGCTCAACTTTGCCGTCGTCCAGACCGGCAGATGTCGAGCGTTTGTCCTCTACATATACCTCTGAAAA
>CANKZL010000086.1 GCA_947488385.1 Acidimicrobiaceae bacterium
AGTGCCGTAAGTCGTTTGAGTGCACAAATTCAGTACGGCAAATTAAGTGATGGCTTGCGGAGGTTTGCTGAAGATGTAGACCATCCGATCAGCGACTTTGTCGCAGCCGCACTAATTACCGCTACCGAGTACCAAGCTCGAGATCTGGCCCAGTTACTGGGCCATCTCGCACAATGTGCACGCGAAGAAGGGCGAATGCGAACCCGAATCTGGGTTGGGCGAGCACGAACTCGAAGTTCCGTTCGGATCATTTCGTTTGTTGTAGTTAGTTTCGTCAGTGCTTTAGTCGTTTTCAATCGCGATTATTTGAATGTTTATTCATCGTTTGAGGGCCAAGTCATTTTGAGCGGCATTTTTGTTTTATTTGGTTGTTCGTTGATCATGCTCGACCAGTTTTCGCGCATCGCTGCACCTCAGAGGTTTATCCGTCGACGAGAAGTAAACAATTGATGATTGCCCTGTTGGTAGTTTGCGGTGCCCTTGTTGGTCTGGGTGTCTTTGTAATTGTTCGTCCCGGTTTGTTTGCGCAACAGGTATTACGTTTTCGCGGTCAGCTCGAACACGGCATGATCTGGCTCGTTCGCCGTGCACAGATTCAGCATCGCGCTGATTTAGCAATCGTTGGTTACCTGGCCACTGACATGGTCACAAGAAAACTTACAACCATGTTTATTGCGAGTGTCGCAGCATTCGGATTGATCATCCTGCTCAACTTAATTTCAGTGCAGGTCTCGTTAATTTTTTCAATAACAATTTTCATTAGTTGTGCCGCAGTGGGTTTCTTTTGGCCTGACAGTCAAGTGCGAGCAAAAGCCAAGACGCGACGGCAAGATTTTCTACACGCATTTTCCAGTTATCTAGACCTTGTCAATGTTTTGTTGGCCGGTGGAGCAGGCACGGAAACCGCCTTGATTGCAGCGGCCGAAGCCGGGGACGGCTGGTCATTTGCCGAGATTCGCAGCGCGTTGACCCGAGCGCGAAGCTCGCGTCGGTCTCCATGGGTTGAACTTGCAACGCTTGGCACGACTTACAACATTGCCGAACTAGCAGAGGTCGCAGGCAGTGTTCAACTTGCTGGGGAACATGGGGCACGCATCCGGCTTTCCCTTTCGGCTCGCGCCGATTCACTACGCAACCGGCACATGGGCGAAATTGAGGCTGAAGCACAAAGCGCAACCGAACGTATGGGCATACCGATGGTTCTGTTATTCATCGCGTTTATCGCTTTGATCGGATATCCCGCCGTAAATCTCGTCGTGAGCAGTTTTTGAAGTGCCGATTGATATGGAAATTCACACAGTAATAAACAAATAACCAAAAAAGCAGGAGGAAATATGACACCCATGAAAGACACTTGGCAGTATTACTGGATTCGGTTCACCGCATCCGCGCAAAAAGACAGTGAGCGTGGCGAAGTCAGCGCAACAACCGTTGTCATGGCTGCAGCACTCATTGCGCTTGCCATTGCAGTCGGAGCAACGATTACAAGTCGAGTAACAAGCAAAGCAAATTCGCTTGACCTGGGCTGACCCAGAAAAAGTAATGCAAAAAATCGACAGCACGGTTGAGCAAGGTGAGACAGTTGTGCAAGTTGTCATCGCTGTGCCAATCGTGCTGTCAATGCTTTTAATCGCAATTCAGGCGATGCTGTTTATGCATTCAGCACAAATTGCAACCTTGGCGGCAAGCAAAGGGGCAAGTGTGGCGGCGAATTCACAAGGCAACATTGTCCAAGCTTTAAACACGGCAACAATTACTGCAGCCGAACTTGGTGCCCAATTGATTGGCTCACCAACCGCAAAGATTTCAAATGGTTTCGCAACCGTTCAGGTTCGAGTTGCAGTTCCAAACGTTGCTCCATTTTTTCCAACCTCAGTTTTAAGACAGGGCGAAGAACCTCTCGAAAGTTTTGTACCAGAAGACGAGCGATGAAAACCCAATCTGGCTCTGTCACTGTCGAAATGGTGCTTCTTGCTCCGGTGTTGATGTTGCTCATTTTGTTTGGGGTCTATGCCAGTCGTGCCTCTGAATCTTTGGTGCAAGTTCGCCATGCGGCCGACCAAGCCGCACGAAGTGCATCGAAGGTCAGCCGTGGGCGGGTTCAATCAGTGGCAAACGACGTCGCGAATCGAACATTAAATAACAGCGGCACATCTTGTATTGACTTTGCAGTCAGCACAGCTGTCATTGAGCAGGGCAGTAACTCGGCTGTCCGAGTCAAAGTTGAGTGCACAATTAAAACGCAAGGATTAGTACTTTTGGGTGTCTCAGAAAGACAAGTTAGCGCAACTTCAACTGAAGTTATCGATCGTTGGCGCGTAGAAACATGAGTTTGAAAAATACTTTCCTAGTAGCACGTGCAAGAGTGTTCAAGTCTTTGTTCGTTGCCGAAGAAGGCGTTGTATCGGCTTTTGTAGTTGGCTTAATGATGACGTTTATTGTTTGTGCCGCCTTTGGAGTTGACGGTGGGCGATTAGTCGCTACACGACTGGAACTCGCAGATCATGCTGAAAATGCAGCACGAATAGGGGCACAAGAGATCACTGATTTGCGCAGTGGACGCCCAAAGATTGATCAGAATCTTGCCCAAAGATCAAGCACAACTTATTTAGGAGATCAAGATTTAAACTTTTCAGTGAGCGTCAGTTCAAACTCGGTCACCGTCACTGCAATTCGTGAAGTTGAAATGACTTTGCTGAAACTTTTTGGCGTACGTAACCACACAATTTCAGTTACCCGCACTGCCGAGCCACGCGACGAATAGTAACGGGCCTTATGAATTCGTTGTTTGATCACGTGTCGTCTTCGCGGGCTCAGCTGTTGATCAGATTTCTTGCTCTTGCAGTGTTTATTTTGGTGCTGTTTATTCTTGTTCAACTTTTAGTTGACTTGTTTCGATATATCTCATACAGATTCAAGTTCCGTCAATCGTTTATTCCAAAAAGCTGGCTCATTGTTTCTCTCGTCAGTCTTTGGAGCATGCTCTCGCCGGTTCGTAGTCATGCATTCGGGGTTGAAAAGCAAGGAGTCTCGAGCGAAGTTAGAGACTCAGGACGACTTATTGACGAAGCGAGTTCTACAGCGTCGCGTCAACCAAACCAAATTAATTCGCTATTTACGTGCTCGGTGGTAGTTGCTGGTTTACTACTTGAACTTGGCAAATTGCGTGGCCGTCAACTTTGCAAACTCGAGATGCACTCGCGGTTAAATCACCCTTCAGCATCAGCAATGATCACCGAGCTCAGTCTCAGGTCTGTAGTCAATACAGACTCAGAACCTTTAGAAACAGTGTTTTTAAAGCTGAATTCAGAACAGCCTTTGTTTATACCGATTGGTCTCAGCAACAATAAGTTGGTTTATGTTGATCTTGGTAAAAACTCGGTACTCAATATCACGGGTTCAACTACGAGCGAACTTGAGCCAGTGCTTAATGCGATTTTGCTTTCGACGCTATTTATGACCTCTGGAAAGGTTCAAATAGTTGTGCTAAAACAACTTTTAAGCGACCTCTCGGCTGTTCCTGGTTTGCAATCGGCCTCGTCGATTGAAGAAGTACTTCAATTGGCAAATCAGACTGAAAAACCAACGTTACTTTTCAACTATCAACAACTTGAAACTCTTGACTTTGAACTTCTACAGGCTCAACATGTTTCATCAGTTTGTTTGAATTCACCAATTAGCTCTAGCCACCAACTAACTGTCATAGACCAAAATTGGCAAATTATCCCAGAAAATATTTTATTGACCCCTTTTGGTGTAACAGACTCGCAGATTCACGCGGTTAGTGAATTATTTAGTGATGTTGCGCGCAGTGTCGAAAACTCTGATCAAAGTTCATTAGTCGCGGTTCAAGATGTGGATAACTGGAAGGTTCTCGTTCGCACGCTCGGCCCAGTTGATGTGCAACTCGCTGATGGCACGATCGTGAATTTTGAGAAATCCAAGACCAAAGAGCTCTTGGCGTGGCTGACAAATCATCGGGCTCGTCCCACGCGAAGTGCTGCACGTACCGCGCTTTGGGACTTCAATGTCGCCGACGCAACATTTACAAACGTCGTGTCTGATATTCGGCGCACACTAAACCAGACACAGCTTCTTGATGACTATGAAGAGTGGATTCCCCGCACATTCACCGATCGTTTACCGTTTCATAGTTCAATCGTCAGCGACGGTGAGTTGCTTGAAGCATGTATCGCTCGTGCACAAAACTTAGGGCCAGTCGCCGCCATCTCTGAATTAAATCGCGGTCTTGAACTAGTGCGAGACTTACCCTTTGCTGGCACTGGATATCTCTGGCCAGACGCCGAAGGTATTACCTCGCAGTTGGTTCTAAATGTGATTACTGCAGCAGTTATGGCTGCTGAGTTAAACCTTCAGCGCGGAGATATTGATGGCGTGTTCTGGGCTACATCGCATGGCTTAAAAGTGCTCGGAGCACACGAAGAGTTGTTTTCTTTGCGCATGAGAGCCCATGGGTTACGTGGCGACTTTGCTGGCGTGCGGTTTGAATTCGAATCGTATAAGCGAGCGATTAGCGCCGATTCGTTTTCGATGACCGAGCCATCAAAAAAACTTGTTGATTTGTTGGGTGAACTAACGAATGCAAGCAATCAAAATCTAGACGCCCAAAACCACCCAGTATCTCTAACGCGGTAAGTGCTTACGCCCGACGCCGATTCGAAGTGCAATGCCCCAGCGAGTTACCAACAACATTGACTCGCGCATGATGCGTGTGTTCATTTTTGAGTCACCGAATGCTCGGTCAACGTAATTAATTGGCAGTTCAGTAACTTTGCCCAA
>CANKZL010000087.1 GCA_947488385.1 Acidimicrobiaceae bacterium
CATATACGGCTCGAATAGATTTACGAGAACAAGCTCGCAATATTTCTAAGTTCGTACTTGCGGGTGTGCAAATGAATGCCAGATCAACTTCATTTTCAGGAAGGTCATCGACTGATGCGAGACAATCGATGCCGAGAACTTTTGCTTGTTCAAGATTTGTGGCGAAGATTTTTCCTGCATAACCAGACGCCAAAATATTGTGAAGTGAAACAAAACCAAACTTGCCAGGGTGCGTCGAAGCCCCAACCACCACAACACCGCGAGGCTCAAATAGCGCCGCAAAATGATCATCAGAAAGATATTTACGATTGCTGAGCCCATCGAGTTTGTCCAGGGGCTTTGATTCTTGCTTAACAACAAGCGCATCTACTGCAACTAACGATCCGTCAGGGCGAACAATAACTGGGTTTATATCAATAGAAATTATTGACGGGTCATCGACCCCAGCGTTCGAAACAGCCACCAAGATGTCGCCAAGTTGACCTGTGTCGACAGCAGATTCGCCGCGAAACTCTCGCAAAGCTTTTTGGTTTTTCAATCTCGCCAACATTTTCAATGCGCCTTGTTTGCTAAGAGGTGCTGGCGCAAAGACGATGTCACTGAATACTTCGGCGAAAACACCGCCTAGGCCGCACATAACTAACGCACCAAATTGATCATCTCGCACCAAACCGACGATCAATTCGCGACGACCACTCTCCATCTTTGCGACTAATAAAGACACATCACCATCGGCCTTTGTAGTCATCTTTAATAGTTCATTTGAGGCTGTAATCGCCTCTTGTGAATCACGAATATTGAGCCTGACCAGCCCTCGTTCAGTTTTATGGCTTATCGCATTTGCACAAACCTTTATCGCAACTGGAAAACCAATCTTGGTCGCGACATCGGCGGCGTCCATGGCGGATAAAACTTCGCTCTCTTGTGCAAAGGTGACGCCGAATTTCCTCAAGATCTGCTTTGATGTGACTTCAGAGAGTGTCAATTGCTTCGAATTAATCACGGTGTAACAGTAGTGTGAGTTTGTGCTCGACCTTGTTCAGTTGACATTTTTATCGCTTGTCATAGGTCTTTGTGTCACGTTGCTTGCAAATCTTGGTACGACCATTTACCTGCATCGCAGTCTCGCCCACAAAGCGTTGACATTGAAGACGCCACTCGCCTTTCTTTGCCGATTAGGGCTTTGGTTATCAACTGGAATTCGTCCCCGTCAATGGGTTGCAGTTCACCGCAAGCACCACGTTTTTACCGACCAAGAAGGAGACCCGCACTCGCCTGTTCTTCTTGGTTGGAAAAAGGTTCAACTAATGAATGTTGCCCTTTACCGTCGAGCGGCAAAAGATGTGGGTACGGTTGCGCGCTACGCAAGAGATATTCCGCAAACAAAAATCGACAGGCTGTTTTTTGATCATGCGTTGTTGGGTCTTGGCTTAGGACTTGGATCCTTGATTGCAATTTTTGGTCTTCGTCTCGGCCTTGTCTCTGCATTCGTACATTTGAATCTTTACTTGGCAGGTTCGGCAGCCGTAAATGCGCTCGCCCATAACTTCGGGCGTCGTCCATATGCCAATCGAGCCGGAAATTTACAACTCTTGGCCCTATTGACAGCTGGTGAAGGTCTACACAACAATCACCACGAATCACCGGCATCAGCCCGCCTATCGCATCGCTGGTATGAAATCGATTTCGGATGGTGGGTAATTCGAATACTTAGTTTCGTGCGGCTTGCAAAAGTTCGAATCTCTCGCACGAACGCAGTCTGATGCAAATAGTTTCCGCACTCTTCGTAGAGAATTTTGCGCTTCGTCAGGCGCCTGGGCCAAGCACCCGAATCGATTTAACCGGGGCATTCTTTTCGTTCGCCGCACCTTCACCTGTGCCCGTCATTATCGACCCTCATCTTGTAGTTTTGATTTACTGTCCTCTTACCGAACCGGGCAATTCCCTGCTTGAGGTAATTTTTCGAACCGGCCCCGGTTCTGAAGATGAGCAGTTGGCACGAAACGTCAGCCCTTTCACCGTCGAGCCTGGAAAGTTTACCTACAGACTGGTTCGGGGTGAGTTGTCAATCGCAGACTACGGTCAGATTTTCGCCCACTGTCGCGTGGGAGCTGGGCCGTGGCATCTAGTGCCGTTGACTGTTTTGCCTCCAGTTGATTCGGCCACAAATCCACACTGAGTCCGCCGACCAACTAGTTTTGTCGCAGTGGTTTCTCGACTTTCTGCGCAACAAGATCAAGACGCTGTAAATCTGATTCGCGGCATCTCAATGGATGCCCCTTTGGTCGCAAAGAGTGGACACCAAGGCACTGCGATGGCTCTCGCGCCTTTAGGTCACGTCTTGTACAGCCGAATCTTGCGACACGATCCGAAGAAACCAAATTGGCAAAATCGTGATCGCTTTATTCTTAGCAATGGTCACGCATCGATTTTGCAATATTCGCTTTTGTTTCTAAATGGTTATGGCCTCGAGATAGAAGATCTCAAATCCTTCCGGCAGTTTGGCTCTGCGACTCCTGGACATCCCGAAGTTGGTCATACCGCTGGTGTTGAAGTGACAACAGGTCCACTTGGTCAAGGATTTGCTAATGCAGTCGGTATGGCTATTGCCGAACGAAATTTGCGAGCGCGATTTGGCGCATCGGCCTGCGACCACAACACCTTTGTGCTCGTCGGTGATGGCTGTCTCATGGAGGGAATCAGTCACGAGGCCGCATCGCTAGCTGGTCATTTGAAACTGGATCGTCTGGTATGCATTTTTGATGACAACGCAATAACTATCGACGGTTCAACTTCGCTCAGTTGCTCTGATGATGTCGCCAAACGCTTTGCCTCTTACGGATGGAACATCATGAATCTTGGCGAGATCGCTGATGACTGCGATGCTCTTGAAGATGCTTTGCTAACAGCAAGAGCGAACCGTGGCGCACCAACTCTGTGCATCCTTAAGTCGCATATTGGTACACCTTCACCAGACTTCACTGATGCGCATGAAGCGCACGGCAATCCATTTACTGCGTCACATGTTTCGGCGACAAAGAAAGTAATGGGTATCCCCGATGAACCGTTCTGGGCCCCCAAAGATCTCGTCGACGCGATCCGTTCGCACGCTGCAAACCGAGGGTCGTCGTATACGTCAAGTTATGCAGATGATTTAAATCAAATCGACGAGCGTTACCTTTGGGATGCAGCGTGGACTACACCAAAGTCTTCATCTTTTAGTTCGCTACTTCCCGTATTCGACTCGACAACTTCGCTTGCAACCAGACAAGTTATTCAAAAGGCATTTGACGCGTCGCTTCCAGCACTCCCGGGATTAATAGCTGGCTCCGCAGACTTAACAGGCAACACGGGCACCAAACTTTCAAAACAAGTTGCCCAAAGCTCAAACGCCCCTGACGGTCGGCAGATTTACTTTGGCATTCGAGAACATGCAATGGGTGCCGCAGTCGTCGGCATGGCTCTTCATGGTGGCGTTCTTCCTGTCTGTGGGACATTTTTTGTTTTTGCTGACTACATGCGTCCAGCTATTCGGCTCGCCGCGCTTTCTAAAGCAAAGTGTGTTTTCATCTTTTCTCATGACTCCGTAGGTGTTGGAGAAGATGGGCCGACCCATCAGCCAATCGAGCAACTCGCATCACTTCGGATAATCCCTGATCTTCAGGTGATTCGCCCAGCCGACCCTAACGAAACGATTGCGGCCTGGTGCGCGGCAGTTGACCATGATGGACCTACAGCCATAATTCTTTCAAGACAAAATGTTCTCAGTGTTACCGATGGTTCGGCAGTAAAAAATGGCGCTGCAATTGTCGGTCACAAAGTCGACACACCGCAATTTGTCTTGCTGGCTACAGGCAGTGAAGTTGGACTGTGCACACAAGTCGCTGCTGAACTTCTTAAGTCGAACATAAAAGCTCAAGTAGTTTCGATGCCAAGTTGGGATCGATACGAACTTCACGGCAAACACCTTGCAAGTGAGCTCTTTCCAAAAGGCGTTCCTGTGATTTCGGTTGAAGCCGGTGTAACCATGGGCTGGCAAAAGTATGCCGACCATGCAATAGGCATCGATCGATTCGGCGCAAGTGCGCCTGGTGCAATCGCACTCAAAGAATTGGGCATCAGCGTTGACGCGGTTGTCAAGTTTGTGAAGTCTCTTAATGTCTGATCGGCTCAAGGCGCTGTTCAACGAGTATGGCCAAAGTCCGTGGCTAGATAATTTGAAGCGCAGTTACATAACATCTGGCGAACTCATGGGCATTCGAAACTCTGGCATCCGAGGCTTGACTTCAAATCCGACAATATTTCAAAAAGCGATTCAAGGCTCCGAAGATTATTCAGAGCAGTTCACGACTCTCGTGCACCAAAAGCTTTCGCCAATTGACTGCTACTGGCAGCTCGTCTTACGCGACATCAACTCAGCGCTGCAGATTTTCGAGCCCCTGTACGAATCTTCCAGCGGATTAGACGGCTTTGTGAGTGTTGAAGTCGATCCTTCGCTTGCACATGAACAGTCCAAGACACTTTCGGCCGCACGCGAACTTGACGAGCAGATTCAGCGCCCAAATGTGATGATCAAAATCCCTGCGACGGTTGAAGGCATCCCCGTAATCAAGACGATGATCAGTGAGGGTCGAAATGTAAACGTCACTTTGATCTTCAGTCTTGAGCGGTATCAAGAAGTTATTGATGCATACATTGAAGGCTTAGAGATTCTCGCAACGACAAACCCTA
>CANKZL010000088.1 GCA_947488385.1 Acidimicrobiaceae bacterium
GAGCCGACGAGCCAATGTTGATACTGCGTGGCGGCGATAGACGGCTGTGCTGCGATGATCGTCGATTGGCTTTGCTTCATTTGCAATACGATCTCCGAATTCTTTTAACAAATTTACAGAAATCGCATCGATATTTTTCAAATCAATTTGCGATGCGAGCCATTGCTCAGTCTCCCGACAACGAATGATTGTCGGACCTACGGCACCGAGGGCAACAGCAACGCGACCGAGATCGCGGTCGACCACGAGACAGCAAGAGGCTATTGAGATGACCATTGCATTACGAACGCCAACTTTTGCGTAACCCTGCCAACCGTTAATTACCGGCAGGGTTGCCGAAACGATAATTTCGCCAGGCAGGCGTGAGTTGCGCTTTACCCCGACCATAAAATCATGGATCGAAACATCGCGTGACGAGCTAGCCGATTGAAGATTTATGTTCGCATCTAGTGCACTCAAAACTGGAAGCGAGTCACCAGCAGGCGAGCAGGTGCCCAAGTTCCCACCGATTGAGCCGGTGGCACGAATTTGTGGTGAGCCAACTGTTCGTGCGGCCTGGGCGAGTGCGGGTAGTACTTCGGCAATTTCACCATGCTCCATTTGTTGATAGGGAAGTCCGGCGCCGATTGTGATTTGGGTTCGATGAGCGTTAAAACTAAAGCTGCGAAGCTCTTCAACACGACGCAACGCAATTACATCGGTCGGCTTGCGATGGTTGAAGTTTATTTCGACCATCAAATCGGTGCCACCTTGGATTATTTGTGCAGTCGGATTAGCCGCAGTAGCGACCAAGGCATCATGCAGTGTGCGCGGTATGACTACGCTCAAGAAACACCGTCCCAATTTGAGAATGCATCGATCATCGCCTTGACATCTCCAAGTGGATACAAAATCGGGCAAGTTGCACCATTTTTCAAGTAGTGCGTGACGCGCGCGCGAGCTTCTGCTGGCGTGCCACTTGCTGTGAGCATCTGCACGATTTCATCGGGGACATGTTTTGATGCGGCAACAACTTGTTCATGCGTGGCTGGCCAAGTAAGTACCGATCCAACTTTGTCGAGCAGTGATTGCGGCACGCCAGAAGCTTTCATGATGTGAGGTTGCTGACCGAGATATTGGGTGACCATTTGACGAGCCATATCGAGAGCGGTTTTGCGATCTTCGTGCACACTGCAAACAACCAATTGAGGTCGGTCGATTGAGTCAACCGAGCGACCAGCACGGTCAGCACCGATTGCGAGGGCTTCCATTGCTTTTTGGTTGTATTCAGGTGAGACCAAATAATTAAGAACTACTCCGTCGGCAATTTCGCCGGTGAGCTCCATCATTTGCATTCCGGTTGCGCCGATATAAATTGGCACGTCTTTCGCACGACGTTCTTGATATACATAATCAAGTTCGACGCCATCAAGATGCACGAATTCGCCGTGAAATGTGACAGTCTCATTGTTTAACAACGCACGAACCGTAGTAACGATTTCGCGCATTGCACGAAGTGGTTTGGCTCGCGAGATTCCGACTTTTTGTGCAAGTGGATCCCACCATGCACCGATTCCAAGAATTACTCGGCCAGGAGCAAGATCGTCAAGGGTAGAAAATGTCGCCGCAAGTCTCGCCGGATTGCGACTCCAGCAATCAACAACACCAGATCCAATTTTTAGCTTGGTTGTTACGGATGCAAACGCGGCCATCGGTACTGTCGCCTCGCGCACAAGCCGGCTTTCGGCTTGCCACACGGCTTCAAAACCTTTTGCTTCGGCGTACTTCGAGAACTCCATACCTTCTGAGATTTTGTGAGCATCTTGTAGGTAGAGCGCAACACGTGCAGGTTTTTTAGCATTCATATTTACAACCTCTCATATAACCGTAGGGCTTGTTCGGCACTTTTTGCACGCACTTCGTCTAGGTCAACACGCGTTGGTTGACAATTTGCGAGAACTTTTTGACCATCAATCTCAACGTCAAAAGCCTGCAAATTTGTGGTGAAGGCTGCATGCCAAGGACTA
Source organism: Acidimicrobiaceae bacterium (assembly GCA_947488385.1). Taxonomy (GTDB): domain Bacteria; phylum Actinomycetota; class Acidimicrobiia; order Acidimicrobiales; family Ilumatobacteraceae; genus BACL27. The sequence goes on from CANKZL010000088.1 coordinate 2,007, forward strand.
TCAGCAAAATCGTAGTTGAATGTCACACGATCATTCTTTGCGTCGGGAAACAACTCGTAACCATTTTCTAACCACGACCAAACTGTGTCTGGGTTTTGCGTAACATCAAATTCGCGTAGGCGAGCGTAAGCGAGTCTCGCTTCTTCAACCATGTCGGCTCCAATACCATCGGTGCCAAGCAGAACCGTATTTGTCTTTGTAGATGGTTTGGCATAGCCGACTGCATTGTTCATATTTGAGCGGGCATTGTGCACAATCCGACCCTTTAGTTGTCGATCAAGATGCACAGTGTGAACCAGCAACCAATCATCTTTCGCCAAATCTTCGAGTCGTGCGCCCGCTTGAATGTCATCTAGTGCCTCGCCAACGTGAATGTGCACTCCAACGTTGTGCTTGTTTGCAAGTTCGGCTGCTGCTTGCAAGGTTTCATCGCTGCACGTGAATGCTGCGTGAACTCCAACCATGCCAACACCACCAGATGACAGAAATTGATCACATTCATCAAGGCCTCGTTTGGCAGCATCGGTCATTTTTGAAAGAGGCGAGACTTTCGAGTGCAACTCTCCGGCGTCATCCCAGCGATCAGTTACTCCGTAACACGTATTGACACGAATGCCGACTTCATTACAGGCGCGAGCAATAATCGAAAGTGAGCCTTCAATTGCATTGGGTGATTCGTGATGATCAATTATGCAAGTTGTGCCACTCATCAAAGCCTCACAGGCACCCAACTTGGCTGACCAATAGATCATCTCTTCGTCAAGGGCGGCATCAAGTCTCCACCAAATATTGTTAAGAATTTGAATGAACGATTTTGATTCGTTTCTTGGTGCTGGCATTCCGCGAGCCAATGTCGAATACAGGTGATGGTGGGCACAAACAAGACCTGCCGTTTGGTTCGACACGCTTAGTCTTCGTCTTTCACTTGGCGCATCGGTAGGGCATTTCGCCACTTGCCATCTAGGTCATGCAGAGCTGCGGCGACTGCGCCGGCAGTTGGAACTAAACCAATTTCTCCGACGCCTTTGATTCCGTATGGTGCGTTCGGCTGAGGTGACTCAATTAACTTCACGCTTATTTTGGGTACATCTTTTGCACGCAAAATTCCGAGACTGCGCAGAGTCATATTTGTTGGGAAAGCAGTTTGTGGATCTGATGGAAAGCTTTCGGTAAGTGCATATCCAAGACCCATGTGCACACTGCCTTCGACTTGGCCTTCGCACAGAGTCGGGTTGACTACGCGACCAACGTCGTGAATCGCAACGACTTCTTCAATTTTCTGAGTCTCACGGTCAATTACAACCATCTGAGAGGCGTAACTAAACGTCGAGTGAATAATTGGGTTAACGACACCTGGTTCACCGAGTTTGTTCGTCCAATCAACTCGGTATTCTCCAACATGATCTACTTCAACCTCGCGACCGCTGGCAATCGCGACTTGGCAAGCGTGCTTCACCGCTCCGGCGCCCATTAACGTGCCACGAGATCCCGTGGTTTGACCAAAACCTAATTCACGAGTCGTATCTACGATTACGTCAATGAAATTCGCATCTACGTCTAGTTCTTCTACCGCTACTTGAGCCGCAACAGTGTTGATGCCTTGACCCATTTCGGTCCAGCCGTGGCGAATTTCGATTCGGCCATTGGCTTTGAAACGAACTACAGCTTTTGATATTTCTTTGAATCCGTTGCCGAGTCCACTATTTTTTAAGCCCAAGCCGAGACCGACTGCTTTTCCAGATGCGATTGCAGCGTCATAAGCCGGCTTAATTTCATTCAGACAAATTTCAGCGCCAAGACAACCATCATCCATAATTTGTCCTGGACCCCACACCATTCCTGGTTTGATGACATTGATTTTTCGAATCTCCCAACTTGAAATTCCGGCTTTTTCAGCAAGACGGTCAAGCACGCCCTCCATCGCAAACTGCGCTTGATTAGCGCCGAAACCACGAAACGCTCCGCAAATCGGATTATTCGTACGTGCAGCTATTGCCTCGACATCGATGTTCGGTACTTGATACGGACCACTTGCATGACCAGCCATACGTTCGAGCACTTTCATACCGACGCTTGCATACGCACCTGAGTCGCCAAGAGCGCGAACACGCAACGCAGTGAGTTTGCCAGTTGAATCGCATGCAGCTTCATAAGTCATTTCAATTGGGTGACGCTTGGCGTGCATCAAGAAGCTCTCTTCGCGAGAAAGCGTACATTTCACTGGCATATTCAAAAGCCACGCGGCCAGAGATGCATGGGCTTGATTGCTCATATCCTCTTTGCCACCAAAGGCACCACCATTCGTCACGAGAGTCACCGTTACTTGCTCGTTGGAGAGGTTCAGTAGGCGAGCAATATCGTTTCGGTCATCCCAAACACCTTGACCGCCAGAGTAAACATGTAACTTGCGAGTATCGCCCTCGAGTGATGGCACAGCAAGTGTGCTCTCTGGCTCCAAAAATGCGTGTTCAATTCTTTGCGTGGAGAACGTCTCAGTGATTCGATGGACACTTGACTTCAAGGCTGTTTCAACATCGCCGCGCTGATAGACGCTCTTGGAGAGAATGTTCGTATCGGTTTTCCAAACCGCAATATCGTTATTTCTGATCGCATCTCGTGGATCAGTAATTGGCTTCAAAACT
>CANKZL010000089.1 GCA_947488385.1 Acidimicrobiaceae bacterium
TTTGCAGTTATCATTAGCGTCACCAGCGCTCGTAGCTCAACGGATAGAGCATTTGACTTCGGATCAAAGGGTTGGGGGTTCAAGTCCCTCCGAGCGCGCCAACAATAATCCTCCGCGGGTCTACCCCCGACATTTCGTTGTCCTACTATTGAAATCATGCTCATTCAATTTGGCGAGCAATCAACCAAAAAACATGCCGTCGTTATAGGTGCCGGCTTTGGCGGCTTAGCTTGCGCAAAAAAGTTGCGTAAATCTGGTGTCTACTCGGTAACGCTGATCGATAGAAATCCATATCAGTTGTTTTCACCCCTGCTTTATCAAGTGGCAACAGCGTCTCTGCCCGAAGATGACATTGCGTTTCCGGTTCGAACCGCCTATCGCGAAGTGCAATTTGTTCGGGGTGATGTTAAAAGTGTCGATGTAAACGCAAAAGAGATCACCTTGTCTACTGGTAAGACAATCTCTTACGACGACTTGATTCTCGCCGTTGGTTCCGAGGGCACAACGTTTGGTATCCCAGGTGTTGCCGAGCACTGTTTTCAAATGAAGTCAGTAAATGATGCTCGCGAAATTCGTCGCTCGCTACTCAGCACATATGAAAGTGTCGAAGATGGATTGTTGCCTCTCGAGAGTCTTAATGTCGTAATCGTTGGAGGCGGACCAACCGGTGTTGAACTCGCCGGTGCGGTCAGCGAACTACAACGAGAAATTCAACGCGAGTTTGAACACATTGCACCGAAAGCAACCGTGACACTTCTTGAGGCGGGCCCAAGACTTTTGCCGAGCTTTCATCCGTACTCGAGTAAATACACTTTAAAGACGCTGACGAAAATGGGCGTACGAGTTGAAGTTGACGCAGCTGTTGTTGAAGCGACACCAAGTTCATTGCGACTTAAAGATGGAACAGAAATTATCGCTGGCACTCGTATTTGGGCGGCGGGGGTTGTCGCACCTGCGCATTGGAAGTTTCTCGGTGAAACCGATCGCGGCAATCGAATTAAAGTCAACTCAAACTTGCAACTTAGCGAGTCGATTTGGGTTGTCGGAGATGCCGCGAGTTTCCCTGATGCGACAGGGCGACCACTCCCGATGGTTGCGCCGGTCGCAATTCAACAAGGTAAGCACGTCGCGCGCCAGATCAGGCGACGAGAACAAGGCAAAACACTTGAGGCGTTTAAGTATCGCGATAAGGGTCAAATGGCGACAATTGGTCGACGCAAAGCCGTTGTCGAAATGAATTCATGGTTGCGGTTTCAAGGCTCACTCGCCTGGCTTACGTGGCTCGCACTGCATCTCGCATATCTCTCGGGTGGTCGCAACCGCACAAGTATTTTCGCCGATTGGATCTGGAACTACATCGTCTGGACACCGCGCCGAACAATTACTGAATAACCGCAGAGCCTTTGCCCGCGTGATCGATCAAAAAAATTTCAGGCGGTAAAAATTGGCAATCGGTCGTTCCATCCGCTAATCACTCGATCAACTGGCGTGTGCAAAACTCCTTCGATCACGCTGCCATAGACAGATCTAAAGTCTGTCGTCACGGCTAAGTCATCAGCTTTCAGTTGATTCAACGGCGGTTGCTCACCGTGAAACCCGCCAACGACTCGCTCACCGATAATAAACATTGGTCCAGATGTGCCGTGATCGGTGCCGTCTGATGCGTTTGCACGCACACGCCTACCAAATTCGCTGTAGACCATAATCGTCACATCTCTGCTCCGACCAATTGTTCGCATTTGCGACATAAATTTTGAGATCGAAGTTGAGACCGTACCTAGAAGCAGCGATTGTGCCGACAATTCATTGGCATGAGTATCAAAGCCACCAAGTGAGACAGACCAAACACGCGTCGGCACGCCTGCAGCAATCAACTTTGCTGCAACATCTAACTGAGCGCTTAGGTTTGATTCTCCACCTGCATTTCCACCAATAACTGTGGGTAAATCTGCGGCCATCGGTGCAGGATTCTTGAGAATCGGCGAGACAGTATCGGCAACGGTAAACAAGTCACGAATCGAACGCGCGGCGGATGCTGAAAGTTGACCATCAAGTTTTGTTTTCTTGGATGTTTTTGCAAAATCTGTTGCGAGCATGCCAGTTGGTGTCTTCAGCCCGCTGAGTGGCAACACGGTACCTGACCGTTTCTCACCCTGAAAAAGCGGTGGCATCGTTGAGCCAAGACTGATTGCAAGAAACGGATTCTCAGGCTGTGTTTCAATCCATCTTCCAATCCATCCGGTTTTAATCGGTGTACGAGATGCACTTTGCCAAATCGCCATCGACGAAAAGTGCGAGCGATCAGGGTTTGGATAACCAACACCGCGCACAATTGCGAGTTGCTTATTATCCCAAAGTGTTTTGAATCCTGTCATTGAGCCGTTAAGCGCAAGTCCTTCGCCAATCGGCAACACTTGATCTTCTTTATATGCGAGTTGAGGACGCAGCGACTTGTAAATCGGATCCAAATATGGCACCACGGTATTGAGCCCGTCATTACCGCCGTTTAACGTAACAATCACAAGAATCGGCGTGCCGGCGGGAAGTGGCCGCGGTCCCCCAGCGTGAGCCAACTCGAATTTAGAAAGCGAGTGTGCGACCGCAACGGCACTAGCACTCGTTAACTTAATGAAGTTTCGGCGACTGATGCTTTTCATATTCCCTTTCAGGCGTTGACCAAATATTCAGGACTACAGATTGCCAACGCAGCAAGTCGCGTCGGATCTTGAAGCGCTCCATCAAACGCGGTCTTGGTTCGATCACTCCATTCGGCCACGCCCAACCAATCTGCGAGAGCATCAATTCTTTGCTTCTTGGCTACATCCATCAATGGGCTCAAATCACCTTGGCTGACTATTAATTGCGCAGCTTGAATCAAAGTTTGTGATGATGCAACCGACAACCAGGCTTCGTCGGCCGGCCAACCACCGACGCTGGGAGGAAAAAACGGTCGCTGACCCAAAGTGTCAAGAAGTTTCAACAAATAGTCTGGGTTCGAATATCTGGAAGGAACTGTTCTAGTAGCGCGTAACACTGACACCAACCATTCAAGTGGGCTCTTAACAAGCGAGTTAATCGGGTTTTGAAAAGCATCGCTAAACACCAATGCTTCCATCGTCGGAAGTATCTGACGCCCTGCAAATGCTTTCTTAATGATTGGCGCGGAGGATTTTGTGCGCTCGGACGGCTTCATCGGAGTGCTCATCATCGACGATGCTGGTGAAATAAAACGATAACTCATTCGCTCAGGAATAAAACTTTGGCAAGCAGCAGTCAGCGAAAGGTACTTCGCGAGAGTCGCTGATTCAAAATTTCCTGTAGTGCCTAGAACAGTTGATGTACCGGCATAACTTCGCCTCGGTTCTTTGGTGACGAGACCAGAATTTTTTACCACTCGCAGACCCGAAAGCGCCTTTGCAGCCTCTTTGACATCGGTCTCAGAATAATTGTTCACACCGAGCGTGAATAATTCGAGCAACTCGCGTGAAAGATTCTCATTGGGAGAATTCGCCGTGTTCAATTGACCATCAAGCCAATAAATCAGCCCAGCATCTAGAACCATCTCTTCGCACATTTGCGTGAAGTCACCAATCGCATGTTTTCGAAGACGCGCAATGTGATCAAACATCACAACTGGCTCGTCAACTTTCGAGTACGACGTCGCCCAATGCCCGTGCCAAAACCAGGTCATTCGCTCGACAAACGGAAAATCCTGGTCAACCATTTGGTCAAGCCACCACAAACTCATATTGCGTAACTGCGCTCGCTTAGCAACGTTGTACGGCGCAAGCAGCTCAGAATTCGGCTTAGGTTGAGCACCTAAGTCGGCGATACCAATCGCTGTTTTCACGTCGCCATAATTGGGCAATCCAGAATTTAGCAACTGCTTTGCCGAGACCTTGAAGCCTTGCTTCAACATTTTTCGAAACTGCCCCGGCTTTGGACCGAATCCAATCCGATGAGTCAACCTCGCAATCGCTACACGCTCATTACTTGACACATCTTCACTTTATTCACGAGCAGTAAACATCAACCTAACTAAAAGTGCCCCTTAGGTGAACAAAAATTTTCTTGTGCCGTAGCCTGACTGCGTGCATCCTCATCAGTTGATTCCACGCGACAAGTCAGCCGTCGCTGGGGCAAAAATTGGCAAAACTTCTATTCGCCGGGTGGCGAAATTCGCCCGCCCGTACCGTCGGTCAATCATTGGTTTTCTGATCACAATTATCGTTTCCTCGGCTATCGCTCTGCTCCCACCATTTATGTTTCGAATGATCGTCGACCACGCAATTCCAGATTCGGATAAGCGCCGAATCGTCACCCTCACTGCCATCTTGGTTGTCGTCGCTCTTGGTGACGCCGGACTTCAGATCGTGCAGCGCTGGTATTCAGCAAGGATCGGCGAAGGTCTGATCTACGACCTGCGTGTTGCACTTTTCGACAAAGTACAAAACATGCCGATCGCATTTTTCACTCGAACTCAGACTGGCGCACTAATTAGTCGTCTCAATAATGATGTCGTCGGTGCACAAACTGCCGTTACCGGCACATTGGGAAGCGTCGTTTCAAACGTCGTCATTCTCGTGACAACTCTTGGCGCAATGATCGCAC